>NZ_SGPI01000065.1:0-388 GCF_004208845.1 Pseudoalteromonas sp. CO348
CTTTAAAAATTTGGAAAAGCTGAAAAATTAAATTCTGATAGATAACGAAAATTATTTATCGAGTTTTCGAAAGAAAATGCCGATTAATCATTTCGATGATTAATTAGCGTCTACTTTAGTATTCAATATTAACTTCTGGCGAAGTTAAATCAGTCTTTGATATACAATGTCAAATTAGACATTTTCAATGATTTTGGTTTTTAGGCAAGGCGATTGAGATTTTTGTCGACGGGAGCATAACGTGTTATGTGACCAAGCAAAAATATCGAGGAACGCAGCATAAAAGACAAAAGCGAAGAAAAACTACTTTGGGTTGTATGGTTAAGTGACTAAGCGTACACGGTGGATGCCTTGGCAGTTGGAGGCGATGAAGGACGTACTAACTTGC
>NZ_SGPI01000066.1:0-388 GCF_004208845.1 Pseudoalteromonas sp. CO348
GTCGATAGTGATTGCCGAGGGAAACCTTGCAAGCCCCTATATTGAGCGAGGCTTGCTGTCGGTGACAGATAAAGATGGTCTGGTGCACGAACATGAAACCGGCTTTGTTGGGTTTACGCAGTGCCAAAGCTGCCATCGTTTTAGAATGGGTGGCTCACAAGTGCATGTGAATGCCCATCCGCCTACCTCGGTCAGCTCGGCGCAGCGTAGCTAT
Source organism: Pseudoalteromonas sp. CO348 (assembly GCF_004208845.1). NCBI lineage: Bacteria > Pseudomonadati > Pseudomonadota > Gammaproteobacteria > Alteromonadales > Pseudoalteromonadaceae > Pseudoalteromonas > Pseudoalteromonas sp. CO348. Next base: position 215 of record NZ_SGPI01000066.1, read on the forward strand.
TTTGAGCCTGCTGCACAAAATCCTGCTGAGCAATTTGAGCGCACCGGTAATCTAGAGCTTGCCTATCAACAAGGTAAAAATGAAGTCACGCTAGTAGGGAACGTAGCCGAAGCCAATGCCGGTTATTCGTTTTCGCTAAATGGTAAATTGGGCACAGCGAAAGGTGGCGATTAT
>NZ_SGPI01000067.1:0-381 GCF_004208845.1 Pseudoalteromonas sp. CO348
CCGACAGGGTTACACTTTCCACTGCTGCCAGACAGTAATGTGCTCATCGGTTGTATGAACAACGACCCAGACCAAAGTTACCTGTTAGGCTTTGCCCTTAACGACACGCAACCATCTGTTGTTACTAGCGCCAATAACACCCAAAACGTGCTCTGCTCTCGCGGCCAAAACCTGTTGATGTTTGATGACACCCCAAATACCCCGCATATTGTGTTGCAAACCCTAGCGGGCAACCAGCACATGGTGTTACATGGGGATAAAAAGCAGCCTTACATTCACTGGCTTGCGCAACTAGGCGCGATGAATATTTTTGCAGCCAAAGACATACAACTTGGCAGTGTTAAAAGCGCAATTCGACTACTTACCAATAAAACCTTTATT
>NZ_SGPI01000010.1:0-211179 GCF_004208845.1 Pseudoalteromonas sp. CO348
TGAGCTTTCTCCTTTGGGTTTCGTCGCCTAGAAGTTTAGCTGTTCGCTAAACTTCGGGGAGAAGGTTCAATAAGTATCAAGTTGCTTAAACGGACAAAAAACAGTTGGCTTTTGCTCGTTCCTCGCTATTTTAGCCAACAATTTTATTGCCGGTTAAGCGAGGCGTTAATTCAAAAAGAATTTAGGTGAAATTTCCAGAATTAGAAACATCTCGGTTAATTCTTAATAAGCTATCAAGAGATAACAGTCTTGCTTTGTTAGCTATTTTTCCGACGAAAACGTTGTTAAGTTTTACGATATTGAAGCATATAAAACTGAACATCAATCATTGGCGCTGATAGACTATTTTCAATAGTCGTTTTGCCGAAAGTAGGTAATCAATGACACGCATGCTGATAATCTATCTATTTGTCTCGTGGGGTTGTACTGGTTTAGCTTGGATCAACGGGGCTATTCTTTTATGGGATGGTTTTGATAATGCAGAGTATCGGGTTATTACTTTCGCGGTCGCACTGCTTTTTGGCTTGATCGGTGGCACTGTTTTTGGGGTGGAAAGAAGCCTGCGTAGAATCTACCGATGTTCCTACAATACTTCAGAGGAGCAGGCGAGGTCAAAATCTTCCTGTGCTTGGACATTACTCTATGTATGTCTTATTTTCGGAACGCTTCTTATAGGTGTGATAATGGGAAGCGGTTTAGTCGCGATCGTCGGAAGATTACAAAGTGGATTTCATATCTTTGGGTAAACACTAATGCAGATGTGTTCGACGCTCTAATAAGAAAGTGCTGACTAAAGTGCTACAAACCCGTTGAAGAATACCACCAAAGCGTTTTACGCTTCTAGCAAAATGCTAACACCATTCCTTTCTGACAAACAGACAATCGGGTTTGATTAAATCTGATTAATCAAACCCGATAGATAAAGCTAACCCTTGTTAAACTAAGAATTAAACCAAGAGTTAAACCAAGGTAAGGTTATGGCGCTAATTTGTCTTGGGTGCTGGTATCAAAGTCGCTGGCATCGTGTCTTTCATGAAGCTGCTCATGAGGTTCTCCCCATGTTTTATTTACCATTTTTCCGCGTTTGACCGCTTCTCTTGAAGCGATGAGTCCAGCCCAGCGGATCACGTGTTCATAGCCATTGACGTCTAAAAACTCTGCCGCATCATATAGGTGTCCTTGGGCTAGCACGCCATACCACGGCCAGATTGCCATATCTGCGATAGTGTATTCATCACCACAAATATATTCTCTTGTGGCTAGGTGTTGATTTAGTAAGTCCAGTTGGCGCTTCACTTCCATCGTGTAGCGGTTGATTGGATATTCGTAGTGCTCGGGTGCGTAGGCATAGAAGTGACCAAATCCACCACCAAGTAGTGGTGCAGCCCCCATTTGCCAAAATAACCAGTTGAGGCACTCGGTGCGTTTTGTGGGATCTTGAGGAATGAACTTTTGGAACTTTTCAGCTAAATAAAGCAAAATTGAGCCAGATTCAAAGATTTTGGTAGGTTCCTTGGTGCTGGTATCTAATAACGCGGGGATCTTAGAATTTGGATTAAGTGCAACAAACCCTGAGCTAAATTGCTCACCTTCCATGATATTAATTAAAAAGGCATCATATTCTGCTTCTTTTACCCCGGCTGCTAAAAGCTCTTCTAGCAAGATAGTCACTTTCACGCCGTTTGGGGTCGCGAGGGAGTAGAGTTGTAACGGGTGTTTGCCTTGCGGTAGGGATTTTTCGAATCGTGCGCCTGCAGTAGGGCGGTTGATATTTGCGAATTTACTACCATCGCCACTTTGCCATGGCCACTGCCAAACTTTAGGTGGGGTATAACCCGATGTACTCATTTCATGAACTCCTTCTGTGACTGTCCAAATCCATTATAGAGTGTAGAAGTGAAATGGAAATGAACAAATCTTTGTGGATACAGGCTTACTCGTTGTGTCCAGATCTTAAGAGAGGGATATGAATAAGCTATCAACAAAAGATGGGGGGAGTAGTAGAATAAAAAATGCCGATCAAAAGACCGGCATTCTTGAATTGGTTGGTTGGGAGTTAAAACACAACAGTTTGTGTTGCTGAACAGGCCGCAGTGCTACCTTGTTCGCACACTTGGTAGCCGTATGTACCGCCGCCTTTAACACTGATGCTGTCTGTATGACTATTATCATTGCTAGTTGTGACAATTTTACTACCGTTACGATAAATATCGACTTGTGACGTGCTTGCACCGTTCCAGCTTAAGTCAACATAACTGTTACCTTTTTGCTTATAACCCGAAGCTGAAAGCTCAACGCTTGTCGTGTTATCACCGTCACCTGAACCTGTACCACCGCCAGCACAACCGTTAGCGGTTAAGTAAGCGCTCGCATCTGCTGCTTTAACGATACCGTAACCAAAGTACACGTCTTTACCTGCAGCGCCAGCATCTGCTGCGGTTGCTTTTAATGCACTACGGATTTCTTCACCAGTACACTCTGGGTGGTTAGACCATACCAGTGCTGCAAGACCTGCAACAGCAGGAGTTGCCATTGACGTGCCGCTCATTAAGCCATAATCACTCGTACCAATGCTGATGTTCGCGTTTGTAGCTGCCATCAACGCAGTGCGATCTTCAAATGCAGCGCCAACCGCTGGGATTGATGTGCTGTTAGTATCACCTAAAGTGCCGTATAGCATGCCAGCTTCATTATTTACGATAATCGCACCGATACCACCAGATGCTTCACAGTTTGCTACTTTATCGTGGAATGAAATATTACCACGGTCAATTAAGCACACCTTACCGTTTGCAGCGCCATCAGTTGCTTCAGCGGTGCCCATAAAGTAAAGCGAGCCTGAAGCGTTACCACTGTTTTCCATTGCTGAACTTGCAAACGCCGCACCGTCAGCTGTCATGCTTGAAGAAGTCGCCATGTCTGCTGGGTAAGTTGAAAGTGTATCAACACCGCCTGCAGTTACCTCTACACAAATATGCTCGTCGTTAGTCGCGCGTTTTCCACGGCCAGAAGTACAGCTTGGATACTGAGAAAAGTCTGCAATTTGATTATCTGCATCGTTTGCACCGATCATCATTACTGAAGGATAGCCTGCAGGATATGAACGAACATTGTTGCCATCGTTACCAGCTGCCGCAACCACTAAGCCACCAGCATTACGGAAGTTTTCAAATGCGTTTGATTCTGTATTGTTTGAGCCACCGCCGCCCAAACTCATATTGATGATGTTTGCACCTGCTTGTGAGCATAGGTTTGCTGCGTGAGCAAGATCAGAAGAGTAGCCCCAGCCTTCTGCGTTAAATACTTTAATAATGTGCATTGGCACGCCAGGTGCCATGCCGATAACACCAATATTATTGTCAGCAGCACCGATAGTACCGGCTACGTGCGTGCCGTGTGGACCACCATTTTCATACCAATTACCTGTGCCGCTGTCATTATCACCGGTGATATTACCCCAAATGAAATCAGGGTTTGATTGGTCAAGACCTGAGTCAATCACACATACTTTCATGCCTGCATTCGCATCGAAAGTAAGTTGATCAGCTTGTGATTGGTACACAGCATAAGGCGTAACCTGTTGCTGCATTGGGTTACCTGCGTCGTCGTTATAAATCCCCAGTGGGTAACGCTTTTGGTCTGCTTCAACGAGTTTGATGTGTGGGTTGTTTAATAAGCCTTTTACTTGACTAAGATCTTTGCCAGTAAAAGTTGCAGCGAAGAAGCCATCGCCATCAACGTGCAGCTCAGCGCCAAGCTTTTTAGCAAGTGCTTTTACGACGCCTTTTTTCGAATTATCGACCTGAATGATGTATCGATCGTCAGATGCCTGTGCTTGTGCCATAGCGCAAGCGCCAGCGATGATTAGTGCCCCAGTTAACTTGTTTAATTTCATTGTTATTTTCTCAGTTACATTGCGTGAATATTGTTGTTAATAAAAACTAACAACTTCTTAACGGTGGTTAGCATATAACCAATAACAAGAACTCGTAAAGAGTAAATTATGCAGATTTGTGGAATTAATAAGAATATTTAATTACTTTAATATAATGTATGGTTATGACAGGACGTCTAACCATACATCATAGTTATTAATAAAGGAACTGTACTGATAATTGCTATTATATCAATTCTAATTAAGCAGCACTGTGAAGCTGATGACGGTGCTTTGTAGCCAGTAATAGCAGGAAAGGTAGTGCGAGTAGTAAGTGCAACGCGAGTTGAATAGGGGCATCCAATGCTAGTGGTTGTGTCATGGTTGCAAGCACCCCTGCGCCACTCATCTGTAGTACCCCAATCAACGCTGAAGCCGTCCCAGCTTGTTTCGCAAACCCAGATAACGCTTTACCAGCCGCTGCTCCAATCGTAAATGCAAAGCCGACTGATGCCATATACATAGGCAGTACAAAATGCGCTATTTCAGTTTGTGGCAAAGCCAGTAATAACAGGCCGCTAAAGCTAAAAACGGCAAGGCCAAAGGTGAGTGACTTCTGGCTATTGCGCTTGATGAAGTGGGGAGCAATAAAACTTGCGACAATACTCAGCGCCGCATTGCCAGTAAACCAAAACGTGAAGTCGGAAACACTGCCGCCCATTTTTGCCATGATCCACCCCGGAGCCGAAATCACAAATACCAGCATTGCAGCCATACCAAGCATCGCTAAGGCGGCATTGTAAATGAAAGTCGTACTACTGAGCATCGGCTTAAAACGTCTCAAATCTAGGATATGACCGCTGTAATGTGTATCTTCGGGGCGAGTCTCTTTATAGATAAGAGAAACCAAGATGAGGCCAACAACGGCAAAGCCAAACAAAAAGCTAAAATTACTTTGCCAGCCAAATTTGACGGTGAGCCATGCACCTAAAATAGGCGCTAATGCTGGGATAAAACATACAATACCGTTGAGGTAAGTGATCATTTGGCCACTGCCTTTGTGTCCAAAGCTATCACGGACAATAGCAAAAGCGCTGACGAAAGTGGCGCAAGCGCCCAGGCCTTGTAACACTCGAGCTACCATCATAAGTGGCCAAGTGGAGACTGTGCTTGCCATCACGGCGCCAAGCGCAAACAACACGATTCCAACCAGTGCGACTGGCTTACGGCCATATTTATCCGCAAGCGGACCTGCAATCAATTGTCCAAGACCCACAGCTAACATATAAATACTCACAGTTTGCTGAATTTGGCTTTCTGATACTTGAAGGCTGGACTGCATGTCCACAAACGCAGGTAGATAGAGATCGATACCTAAAGGGCAAAAGATAACAAGTAAAGCGAGAATAAAAATCAGTGCTTTTGAATTTGATTGGGTCATGGCGTCTCCTTTTGGCCGTTATTGTATTGTGGAGAATGAGAAAAGACAGGACAAAGCGCCGATTTAGCAAATTTTTAAGATATTTTATTCGCTGATAATTGTAGACGGTTGATTAACTGGTCAGATGTGTTAATTTTAAGCAAAATCATTTTAGAAAAATCTTATGTCTGCACCACTTTTAAAAATTTATAAAAGGATGAGTTGGTTGCCATTTGGTAAATGGATGTTCAGTAAGGCGGTATGTCGTAAGGCACCTTACTTTGGCACCATTAAGCCTAAAATCACACAATTGAAGCCCGGCGTTTGTAGGGCCACAATTCGTAACCGTAAAGCCATTCATAACCACATAGGTACGGTTCACGCTATTGCTCAGTGTAATCTTGCGGAGTTGTGTGCAGGAGTCATGACAGACGCAACCATCAACCATAAAACCCATCGCTGGATCCCAAAGGGGATGTCAGTGCAATATTTAGCGAAAGCTGAGACCGATCTGCATGCTGTGGCGCAAATAGAATATCCGCGAACATGGCAAGATAAAGAAGAGCTAGTTGTACCGGTGGAAGTTTTTAATACTGCGGGAGAGAAAGTATTTCACGCCGACATTAACATGTATATCAGCGCGAAAAGATCTTAATTGTTTATGATTTGATCGTCAGTAGAGTCAATTGCCGTGACGTTATTGGCCCGCTCGTTACGGTGCGTCAGTTTACCATCGACATGCGCACCGGCTTCAATCGTTAAGGTCTCGTGTTCGATATTGCCAAATACTTGAGCGCTAGGAAGCAGCGTAACTTGTTTGGCCTGAATATCACCTTCGACCTTACCTAATATCGTCAGTTCATTGGCTTGGATATTACCTTGTACTAAACCTTTATTGCCGATGATTAGTTTTTCGATGTCGAGGTTACCATGGACGGTACCATCTAATTGCAGTTCACCTTCGCAGACAATATCGCCCGTGACTTTAGTGCTTTGAGCAATAATGGCCGGGACGTCGTTTCGTTGGTTTTTAAAAGAGTTAAACACGAGTGCCTCGCTACCGCAGCGCAATTGCAATTATATGTTACTTATTGAATGCGCGAGCGATTTTAATTGGGTTTAGGTGTTTTTTACCTTGAATCACTTCATAGTGCAAGTGCGTCGCTGTACTTCTTCCTGTGCTACCCATTAATGCAATTACATCACCTTTATTGATTTGTTGACCCGCTTTTACTTTGATGGTGTGAAGATGACCATAGCGTGTGGTGATATCGTTGGCGTGCTCAATTTCGATAAAGTTGCCATAGCCGCCATTTTTCCCCGCTCGTTTAACGGTGCCAGAAGCTGGAGCTACGATCTGTGTCTTGTGCCAACCTGCGAGATCGATACCTTTATGATAGGCACGGCGACCAGTGATCGGGTCTTTACGAAAACCAAAAGCACTGGAGACATAATATTTTTCCTGAGCGACAGGCAATGTATCTGGCAGTTGACCAATCATCGTCGCTAACTGCGCATAAACAGCGTATTGGTCAATGGCATTAATAAAGCTGGCTTCTACCAATTCTAAGTCGGCTTGGAAGTAGGGACCACCTTGTGCTTCTGAGAAGTCAGATGATAATTGTAACCCTGCACTGTCGATGGATTCTTGCATCGCTGCAATTTCAGCGCTGAACGATTGCCCAAGTTGTTCGCTGAGCTGTCGTTGCTGGATGAGTAGGTGACTGGCTTGGGGAGCAAATTCGGTTGTGGTACTTGGTTGTGAGCTGTTAAGGTCTGTCGGTGTTTCTTCTAGCTCGCCTTCCACTACGTTGTCGTCAGTTGTTTGAGTCGAATCAACCAATGATTCAAGCACACTGTGCTGCTGTGACAGTTGGTCAAGCATGCCTTTTTGCTGTGCTAATTGTGCTTGAAGCTGTGATTTTTCTTTTTGCCACTTGGCTTGCAGCTGCGCTAAGTTTTGTTGCTCTTTAGTGAGCTGGTCACCGTTTTCTTGTAATTTGAGTGAGGCATTGGCTATCCAAATAGCGACAGCAAGCAAAATCAAAATCGAGCAAGCTTGAACCCAAGATGGCAGTTTCAGCATCTTGACAGTTGCGTCTTGACGAACAATTAATTGAGTCGGCTTAAACAGCTTTAGATATAGGCGCTTGAGTACTTGCAACATTCAACCTCGGATTTAAATCAGCGCTACACTCTAACAATTTTTAGTCAAATTTCCAGTTTTTAGAACTAAAAAAAGGCATGAAATCATCATGCCTTTGATTTAAAAGTAAATAAAATTGCGATTAACGCACGAATAATTGCGATTATTTTGCTGGAAGTATAGTGCCTTCAACACAGCCAAAACCAATACGGTTGTAGCCTTGGGCTTCACACCAACCGCGCATAATTACTTTATCGCCATCTTCTAGGAACTTACGCTCTTCTCCGTTTGCAAGCGTGATAGTTTCTTTACCGCCGCGTGATAGTTCGAGTAATGAACCCGCTTCTACATGCTCAGGGCCTGATTGCGTGCCTGAACCTAGCATATCACCCGGTAAGAAGTTACAGCCATTCACAGTGTGGTGTGTAACCATTTGCGCAACCGTCCAATAGCTGTGCTTGAAGCTGGATTCAGACAGTTTGCTTGGTTTAGCGCCTTCGCTACGCATTTTTTCAGTCTCTAGTAAGACATCCATGCGAATATCAATAGCACCAGACTCGCGGTTTTGCGTTGATTCTAAGTATTCTAGCGGTTGTGGATCGTTTTCATCACGGTGCCATTGAGTACGGTATGGTGCAAGTGCTTCGGTGGTTACAACCCAAGGAGAAACTGTTGAAGCAAAGTTTTTCGCAAGGAATGGACCTAATGGTTGATATTCCCAAGCTTGCAAGTCACGTGCAGACCAGTCATTGAATAAACAAAAACCAAAAACGTGATCTTCAGCGTCTTTAATTGCGATAGAGTCGCCAAGTTCATTACCTTTACCTAGGTAAATACCTAGCTCTAATTCGTAGTCTAGACGCTTACAAGGACCGAATGACGGCGTATCTGCATCTGGTGCTTTGGTCTGGCCTTTAGGGCGAGGGAACGTTTGACCTGAAACACCAATAGACGATGCACGGCCATGATAACCGATTGGTACCCACTTGTAGTTTGGTAGCAGTGGGTTATCAGGACGGAACAGGCTACCTACCGCTGTTGCATGGTAGATTGAGGTATAAAAGTCGGTGTAATCGCCAATGTGACAAGGCAAAGCATATTCCACGTCATCTTGTGCAACCAATGCGCCTTCAAGGCTTGATTGCAGCTCAGAACCTTCACGTAATGCGCGAGACAGGGCAAGTCGAAGTGCTGACCAGTACTGCTGGCCCATACCCATAAATTCATTTAATGCTGGGGCATTTGCAGCTTCGGCGGCCTCAGCTGCGTCGCCTGTAAATAGGTTAGCGTCAACAACAGCGCCAAGGTCTAGTACTTGATCGCCAATCGCAACACCGCCGCGAAACTCTTCATTACTGTTCTTACGACGAAATACTGCAAAAGGTAAGTTTTGAATAGGGAAATCAGTTCCAGTCGCATTCGCACTAGCTACCCAACTTGTTAATTGGATGTCGTGTGTTTCATTAATTTGAGACATTGCCTTTCCTTTAATTTTGGCTTTCAACTTGAGTTATGGTCAAAAGTGAAAAACTCAAGTCGTAATAGCAATTTGATAAACCACAAAAAGCAGCTATCGCTAGCTGCTTTTTTATTAATTTGATATGTGTGTTTAGATTACACCACGGCGCTCTTGGTCGCGCTCAATCGACTCGAATAACGCTTGGAAGTTACCTTCACCAAAGCCGCCATCATCAACACGTTGGATCATTTCGATGAAGATTGGGCCAAACAGGTTTTTAGTGAAGATCTGCAGTAGGTAGCAGTCTTCGCTTTGGCTATCTACTAGGATTTGGTGCTGTCTGATCTTTTCTTTATCTTCTTTAACCCAAGGCACACGGTCAAAGATAGTGTCGTAGTAGTGATCTACGATATCTAAGGTGGCAATGGTGCTCTTGTCTAGTTTATCTAGTGAACTAACCAAGTCGTCAGTCAAAAATGCTAAATGCTGTACACCTGGACCATTGTACTCATCTAAGTACTCATCGATCTGGTTGTTGTTGTCGTCTTTGCCTTCGTTGATTGGAATAGAGAAAGTGCCACATGGTGACTTAAGTGCATAAGAAAGCAGCGCCGTTTTTTGACCTTTGATGTCAAAGTAACGAACTTCAGTAAAGCCAAATACGTCTTTATAGAAGTTAGCCCAAGTTTCCATCGTCCCTTTGTAAACATTGTTCGTTAGGTGGTCGATGCGCTTAAAGCCTTTGTCTTCAACAACTTTTTGCTCTTCTAGGTCAACGAAGTCTTGCTCGAAGATTGACCCTTTATCGCCAAAGTTTTCGATGAAATAGATAAGGCTATCGCCGATACCGTAAATCGCTGGGTATGGTAAGTCTTTGTGTGTTGAGTCAGTCGCAGGTTTTGCACCACGCTCAACCGCAGTATCAAACGCCTTTTGCGCATTTTCTACACGCCAGCCCATAGAGCAAATTGCCGGGCCGTGGCTTTTAGCAAACTGTGCTGAGAAGCCTTCACGCTCGTTATTCAACAGGAAGTGAATATCGTGCTGGTTGTAGTAAACGATATCTTTGTCTTTAAATTTCTTTAGTTTTGAGAATCCAAAGTCAGTGAATACTTTATCCATGTAATCAGCGTCTGGTGTTGCATATTCTGTAAACTCGATGCCGACTAGGCCTAGTGGATTATTTACTTCACTCATTGTTTTACTCCCGTATTAAGCACTGGGTGACTTGTTAGTATTTATGACTGGATGATTAATCAAATTACTGCAAAGGGGAAGTTAGAGGCAGTAAATAGCAGTAGGAGACTTTGTAAATTTAGTTGCACAATTGCCATGTAAAAGACACAAAATTGACACAGGCGTGACGATAATTATTTTTGCTTAAATTTTGACTAAAAACAGCAAGGTGCTTTGCGGGGTATTTTGTAACTTTATTTTTATATTGCTATGATTTTATTTGGTTTTTATGTTTTTAGTTGATGGACTATATGAGAGAGGGGATTTTTATCACACGACTACATTGAGAGGGGAAATGGCGCTAAGTGTATTTAAATCTTTACGTATGGCTATTGTGGGAGAGGTAAACCACGCTAAATTAGCGTGGTTTACAGCAAATATTATTGCTTCTCAGCGGATACTTCTAGCTCTTCCGCAAGGTAATGTTCTTGCGTATGAGGTTCGTGCTTGCCCTCAGCGCCGTGCATCCAATCTACAAGCTTGTTGCTTAATAGATACATTAACACAGCAGATAGCAAGGCAACGCCGCCTAAACCAATGAAGATGCTCATCGCGTTTTCCATTGCTTCTTGGCCTTCACCGATGAAAGAGCCAACAAGGCCAGCAAGCTTGTTTGCAACAGCTGTACATAGGAACCAAATACCCATTAGCAGTGATGCTAAGCGCAGCGGCGCCAGTTTACTTACCATAGAAAGACCGATCGGTGATAAACATAGCTCACCAAGGGTGTGGAACATGTAGAACAATACTAACCAAATCATGCTGATCTGAAGTGTGCCACCGGCTTCACCACCTTCTGTTGCAAGCGCAAGCATCATGGTTAAGAAACCAAGTGCTAAGAACACTAGACCAATTGCAAACTTTACTGGAGAGTTCGGTTCTTTGTTATCTAGCTTTAACCAGATCATCGCTACTAATGGCGCAAATACAATGATGAAGATAGAGTTAAGCGACTGGAACCAAGAAGCCGGGATCTCAAAGCCCATAAACATACGGTTGGTATAGTCGTTTGCGAATAGGTTCATCAAACCACCAGCCTGTTCGAAACCCATCCAGAAGATAATTGAGAAAACACTCATGGTGAAAATAACACGGATACGATCTTTTTCTTTCTTCGTAAGCGGTTCTTTAGTCTGTGAGTCAGACATCTGTTGAGAAAGTTTAGCAGAAGGTACTTTACCGATATCGCCAAGGTATTTCTGGCTTAAGATAAGCTGCATAACCACAGAAATGATCATACCAATACCTGCTGCGATAAAGCCTGCCTGCCAGTTCACGACCGCTGCTACATAACCCGCAACAAGTGGACCTAATGCACCACCTAAGTTGATACCCATATAGAAGATAGTGAATGCACCGTCACGGCGCTTGTCACCTTCTTGGTATAAATCGCCAACCATCGTTGAGATATTTGGCTTGAATAAACCATTACCTAAACAAAGCAATGCCAAGCCAAGGTAGAAGACGTTTACTTCTTGTCCTGCCACAACGCTGTGAGGAATACCCATAATAAAATGGCCAGCAGCCATTAAAATACCGCCAATAATGATGGCTTTGCGCTGACCTAATACGTTATCTGCAAGCCAACCACCAAATAGTGGGGTGAGATAAACGGCCATCGTAAATGTGCCGTAAAGACTTAGTGCGTCGGCATTACTCCAACCGAAGCCACCATTTTGAACTTGTGCTACAAGATAAAGAACTAAGATGGCACGCATACCGTAGTAGCCAAAGCGCTCCCACATTTCGGTACCAAATAATAAGAAGAGGCCTTTAGGGTGACCCAGAAATTCTCCGGCCTTCGGAACTGAATTCATATGTACTTCCTAATCTAATCAATGTGTTGTATCTGGTCATTTTTATAAAGGATGCATTATTGCATCTAATGTTTTTCAATCAACACTGAATAATGAGCCATGTACTTAGCGTGCAACGTTTGAAGCGACGTGCGGTAAATAGAACACTTTTCAATGCAGATTGGCATTGCTCATCGAGTCACCGAGTAAAAATCTTAATCAGATATTTGCTTGTATGAACTCAGGCATGCCTGTACTTTTTTTTGAACGGGTGACCAGTACCTATTTCAACTAGCGTTTGTTGTATGTAACGACTAACTAATTTAAAAAAGTGCGTCAGTATACTCAGTGAGAATTAATAGGGGAAGTGTTTGGAGTCAGAAAGCGCATAAAATGCGGTCAGTGATTCAGGGAAGGATCATGCTTTTAGATGGCGGTTATATCTAAACGAATGGCGTGAGCATTAATATCGCTGATATTTACCACTCATTGCAGGTGTAGGAGCAGGTTGACCCTGCGATCCATTTATCTTTACCTTGCTGAAAAAACGCCTGCCCTAGTGGTGACAGGATTTGTGGGGGCTGCGACCCCCACATCATTAGGCTTCTTGACTCAAATATTGTTGGATAAACTCGGTTGCGGCTAAAAAGTCCTGCTCCAATTTATCACGCATCTGGATCAGCTGATCGGTGGTAAGCGTGCCTTCCTTACATAAAGTCTCAAACTCTATGGCTGTTTCAGCTACTTTTTCGGCACCGATAGTTTTAGAAATGGACTTAAGCTGATGACAAGCTTCAATGATTTCTTCTTGGCTCATCGTGATCACCGCACCATTTACATCACGTGTTAACTGGCTACTTTGCTCTAAGTACATTCGAAAAAAGCGATTTCGTTTCGCTTCATCATGATTTACATACTTGTTGAGCATGTCCATATTGATAGCGGGAGCTGGTTCGCTGGCCTCAGCTTCAATAGCTTTAGGCTCTGCAACCATAACTTCATCAACCTCAGGCTCTAGCTCTGTTTCTTGCTCTGATCCCGGCTGTACTTGGCTAGCGGCTGCGGGTACAGCAGCTGATGGCTCAGCACTTGGTTTCGGTTGCTGTGCTTTTGGTAGGCTTTCTATACACTTATTAAGTGTTGCCTCTAATACATTTAACTCTACTGGTTTGGTGATATAGTCATTCATACCACCAGCCTCACAACGTTCTCTTTCACCTTTGAGCGCATTGGCTGTCACGGCAATGATGTATGGTTGTTCAATGGTATCTGTTGCGGTTTCTACATAGTCTCTAATATGTTTGACCATGTCGTAGCCCGACATCTTCGGCATATGTAAATCGGTCAGTACGATTGGAAAGTGCTCTTTTTTCCAAAGCTCTAGGCCTTCCTCACCATTTTCCGCAACCTCGACACCATAGCCTAACAGGTGTAATTGGTCGGTCAGCACTTGCTGATTTAATACATTATCTTCAACTAACAACACCAGTTTGTTAGTTGCTCTTGCTTCATCAACGCTTAAAAAGTCGTTGATAGTGCGTGATGGTTTAATTTCCTTTGGTTTATGCAAACCGGCAGCAACCAAGATAGCCGTCATAAAGCTAGACTTACATAACGGTGATGCATTGAGATAGAAAATATTTTTGTGATTAAGGGCGGCTTCGTCCATTTTACTTAGGACAACAACTTGCTGTTCGTTTTTCTCAAGCGAGTAAACGACGGTTCTTAGCTCTTCATTGACCTTGTCCATGCCGTCTAAACCATCTAGCACCCAAATAAGTTTATCTTCGTGCTGGTGTTCGGTTATTTCGCTTTCATCGATAGCAATCACACTCGCGCCCATGAATGAAAGGTAGCGATTTAAAATAGTGCGTCTTTCATTATTTGGGGTGAGTAGGGCAACAGTGCGGCCGTTTAACAATTGCTTATTTGCGTAATTAACTTTGCCATCCACACTAAATGGCAATTCCACGACAAACTCGCTTCCCATGCCAATATCCGAGTTAACATGGATACTACCTAGCATGAGTTCGATTAAACTTTTACAAATAGAAAGGCCAAGTCCTGTACCGCCAAATTCTCGGGTGATAGAGCCCTCAGCTTGAATAAACGGATTAAAAATTTCTCTCAACTGAGCTTTTGTCATGCCTTTACCATTGTCAGTGACGGTAAAGCGTAAGGTGTAATGCTCCGAGGTGTTTTGTGCAACTTCAACGGAGATTTTTACATAACCTTGGGTTGAGTCATCTGTAGTCGTGAATTTAATAGCATTACTGCACAGGTTATAAAGTACTTGCCTAACGCGCACGGTGTCACCAACTAAATTCGTTGGAATGTCAGGAGCAATAAACAGTTGTAAGTCTAACTTACGTTTTTTCGCTACTGATGAAAGCACACGTGCGACTTCCTCTGTGGTTTCAGCCACCGAGAAAGCACTATTGTCTATGCGTAATTTACCAGCCTCAATCTTAGAAAAGTCGAGAATATCATCGAGAATACCAAGTAAAGAGAAAGCCGAGTCGCGAATAATCGTGGTGAGGCGATGTTGAGCACCGTCAAGATCGGTTTGACGCAGTAAATCAATAGTACCAATGACGCCGTTCATTGGCGTGCGGATCTCATGGCTCATGGTGGCTAAGAAAGTGGTTTTAGCATCACTAGCACGCTCCGCATTTAAAATCGCTTTTTCTAGCGCCAGCGTGCGGGCTTGAACTTCAGTTTCGAGACTTTCTTGAAGCTGTTTTAACTCATTTTGCGTTGCTTGATCGGATTCTATGGATGATTGCACTTGCTTTAACAGCGCATTTATCGCTTCAGCAACCTCAGCCAGACCGCCACTATAATAAGTACCCACCGTCGACTTGTAGTTTTTATCCGTCGTTAGATGATTGATTTCTGAGATAAGCTCTTCAGTATCGTTACTTGATGCGCCAGAAAGCCGACGAGCCGCAATCACAACAATCATCAAGGCGCTAATAATAGCTGAAGCGAGCAGTATATAGGCAATGAATGGATCGCCTGATGATGTAGTTGCAACGGGTGGTGTATAAGTCAAAATGAGTTCACCAACGTTTTGCTCATCTAGTCGCAGTGGCATGTGGTAAACCTGCATTGTGTCTCTGTTATAGGACTCTTCGCGATTCAGTGCAATGATTTGCTCACCTGCACTTTGTTGAAATACCAAGTTTGGTTGCCCCATACCCGTATTGACGTACAAATAGCCGCCCAAATGTTCGTTAGATGCTAATAATGCGGATACAATCTGTTTGGCACTGTCAAAACCGTGTTGTGTGACCACCTTAGCAAGGGGAGTTGCAACTGTTGTTGCTTGTTGTTGTAGGTTTACGGTTGGTGCGGCAGGGACGTCAGCTTGCTTTGGCAGTAGGTAAGCACCTGCGGCGCTACATAGTCCAACAGTCAGTATTGCGATAAATAAAAAAAGTATCCGTCCATTTGCATTGGTATTCGCGCTATTTGGCATGCTTAATCCCGAAAGAATTATTTATACTTATTAGTTGTAGCAATCCTACCACCTTCGGCAAGTTTTTACCTCTCGTTTTTCAATCAATAGTGGCAATACACTGAGATCACCTGATTGTTTTAAATCTTAAAATAATCAGGTTGTTATCTCGATAATTGTAACTACGCCTGCGATGTGTAAAGCATTAAACTTTAATAAAAATTAAATTTTACGTAACGTTTTTATAAAGTAGTATTCGTTCAACCTAATACTTATAAGGATATCTCATGTTCCTACGTCAAAGTCGGCTGGCGTTTGGTTGGCTTATTACACTGCTGGGCTGCGCCTTACTAACTGGCTGTAATAACAGTGACAATTCTATTGTTATTGAAAAGAGTGCTAGCGAAGACATAGCCGTCACTCCGCCGCGCTATGGCAAGGTGGGAGACGGGCTACTCAACGAACAACTGGAAGCAATCCGAGCTGAGTTTGCTATGCCCGCACTTGGCGGGTTTATCGTTTATGGGGATGAGTTGATTGAGCTTGATGTAGCTGGTGTGCGAGTGAGTACAGGGCAAGCTCTGGTCACCAAACTTGATAAGTGGTCGATTGGTTCGTTCAGTAAATCCATGACAGCAACCGTCGCTGCTCGCTTGGTTGAGCAGGGGTTAATTCGATTTGACAGTCGGGTGAGTGATGTTTTTCCTGAGTTAATCGGAAAAATTAACCCTGAATTTGAGTCTGTTACACTAGGGCCTGTTGATCTTTCAAGTTTGTTTTTGCAGCAGTTTGATTGGTATTTATACAAGGCAGAGCCGGCGTAGCATAGTTATTCTATGTGAGTCAGGCGATAAAGACTTTATGCTCCTGCAAAGTCACCTTACCCCACATCCTTGTGGGGCAACACAGAAGAAATGCCAATCAAGCGCTGCCCTTTGGGTTCACCTGAGTGCGCTTTGTTCATTGTTGCTCAACTTTTGCCTAGATTACTAGGCGGCAAGTCGAGCGTCGCGACCAAAACACACTCAGAAGAACAAAAATCAAACAGCAAAGGTCAACAGGCCCTAACTGCACTGCTTTCGATGACTTCGGGCTTAAAGCGTGATCTTGACTCCATGTATTCTGGTAAGTGGCATTTAGATCAACGTGGCATGGTCGAGCAAAGATATGCCTGGACTCAAGAGGTGTTAACGACGCAACCAGAAGTGACTCACGGAACCTATTTATATAGCAATGCAGGTTATGTTGTTGCAGGCCATATGTTGGAGCGTGTGACGGGGCAATCATGGGAAGCGTTAGTGAAGCAAGAAGTATTCATTCCTCTTGGAATGGAAAATATTGGATTTGGGCCTGCTAGCTATGGAGATCCAGAAGGACAGCCGAGTGGGCATCAGATGCGAGAAGGGCAGTGGCATCCAATAACACCGGCCGACAGGGTCGATCTACCAAACGTTGTTGGACCTGCTGGGTTAGTCAGTGCGACCTTGACCGATTTGTCATACTATTTACGTGCTTATCTCGCGGGTGCCAGAGGTGATGATAATTTGATTGGTGCTGATTCATATACGCGACTGCTCACACCGGTTAGCCCAGAATATGGCTTAGGCTGGATCCTTACTCCAAACGACAATAGCTTTCATCACAATGGCTTTACTGGGACCTTCTATTTAGACAACTTAGTGTTGCCAGAAAAGAACATAGCGATATTAGCGGTAACAAATGGCGATACAAGTAATGCAAAACAAGCGGTAGAAAAAGCGATACAGGTCATGCAACAAAGATTTGAAGCTCAACATAAAGACAATCTCTAAACAGGATTGATAAACCTTGTTGCCGAGCTTCGCTATAGGGATGAGATAGAATATGTATCTCCATTCTATTTTATTCCTTTAAGCACATATTTCTCTTAAGTGACGCCTTTTTCTTTGTTGTTGGCCTGGAGCGGTTTGCGTTATTCATAGATATAAGTCGATAAATACAGTAAAACATGGCTAGTCGGGTGTTTTTTCATCGAAAAAGCGGTATTTTAACCGCTTTGTCTGAAAACTGTGCAAACGATAAATGTATTTAAAAAAAGGGTTGACTTAGAACCGCAAAACCCGTTTAATACGCCGCACGCCCAGATAGCTCAGTCGGTAGAGCAGAGGATTGAAAATCCTCGTGTCGGTGGTTCGATTCCGCCTCTGGGCACCAGATTAAAATCATTGCATTAGCAATGTGGTGCATGCAGAAACTGCATGGTACACGAATTAGTGTGCCGACTTAGCTCAGTTGGTAGAGCAACTGACTTGTAATCAGTAGGTCATCCGTTCGACTCGGATAGTCGGCACCATTTAATTTAGGCGTCAGCCAATAATTTCTAGTTTGCTTAGTAAGAAGAGTTTCCTAGACATTAAAAAAGATTTGCCCAGATAGCTCAGTCGGTAGAGCAGAGGATTGAAAATCCTCGTGTCGGTGGTTCGATTCCGCCTCTGGGCACCAATAATTTAGTGTGCCGACTTAGCTCAGTTGGTAGAGCAACTGACTTGTAATCAGTAGGTCATCCGTTCGACTCGGATAGTCGGCACCACTTTATTTAGGCGTTAGCCTGTGTTTTCTAGATAGCTTAGTTATTTAGATACTGAAAAATTTGCCCAGATAGCTCAGTCGGTAGAGCCGTTTGGAGTTTTATTGAAAATCCTTTTAAGGATTTAGATACTAGAAAAAATTTGCCCAGATAGCTCAGTCGGTAGAGCAGAGGATTGAAAATCCTCGTGTCGGTGGTTCGATTCCGCCTCTGGGCACCATCCTTTAAAAAGCCTCGCAATTGCGAGGCTTTTTGCTTTCTGGCATTTGCAAACCATAACTTAGTGCGGGATTCTACCTACACTAAGCTACAACTCTTATTAGCCTATCACTCAATTCCCATGCAGCTGGCGTAAAAGCTGGTAGTCGCAGGCCAGTCACTAAATACAGCAACTACGCCAACCTGTTTTGCCAATATGTCCAATACCCTAAGTATATCGCCATCATGCTTAACTGCGTTTTTCACGGATTGATAATACCAACCGCTGCCGCTCGCTAAAGGGCCTGAGCGCTCTAGCGACCAAGCAACTATCTTTAATCCTGCGCGTTTAGCGGCTAGGGCGTACTGCGATGGAATGATATCGCCGTTTTTATCTTCGCTAATGAGCATCCAAATTGGTGGGGCGATAATTTTTACCTTATTTTTGGCTAAGTCTTCCATTGACGGTTGCCAAGTACTTGGTTTGTTAATATCAAAATGTTCGCCAGCTTCTCTACCATCAAGAAATATGGCATGGTTTGCAAACTCTGGTGCATGCTTTATCCAGTACTGAATATCTTGGTACGAAAAGGATTGTGGAAAAACTTGAGATGGGGGGACATTGTGCTCTATATATTCGCCCAACATTTTTTGCGCGAGCTGGTTTTGGCTTAACCCATTAAATGGCATTGTCACTTCTGGTGTTTTTAACTCAGGAGTCATATTTACACCCAGCTGCTTGAATAAAGCAATGCTTTCACTGTGGGTCATTAAGGTTCCAGAACTGGCATAAAGATCTGTACGCCAATTGGGAGTGCCTTTAACAAACTCTGCTACTGTGGTTGCTTGAGTATTCACACCATCCATTTTTCCTTTTAGTTGCTTGAATTCTGCTAAGGTAATGTCTGAGGTGCAGCATTGAGCAGACGCAAGTTTACCGGAGTCTGGATCCGCTGGGCTGAAGGGTTGTCTACACTTCCTAGCAAGCTTAGGCTGTAACAAGATATCGGTTGTTGCATGAAGGTCACATTGCGCATGGCGGCAAACGAGAGTCTTGTCTTTCGTAAAAGTAACATCACATTCGAGCGTGCCTGCTCCCATTTTTGCGGCGGCTATATATGATTCTTTGGTGTGCTCAGGGTATAAAAGTGGCGCACCGCGATGTCCTATGGAAAAATGTGTGCGCTTGATTGGTTTATCTAAACAGCTTGCAAGCTTTTCTTTAAGCTCACCATCTGGAAGTTGCGAGACTAAAAATTGAGGCCGTGTACCGACATCAAACTGTTTTGTTGCCTGGCACCCCGTTAAAAATACCGTTAACCAGATAAGGCCTAATGTTAGGCGCATAGCGACTCCGCTGAATACTTGCAAAAAAGTAAGTAAAGCATGAGTTTTTGACAGCTAGATGTCAGTCATACGAGCGTCTTAGCGATATTGCTGACGATAGTTCTCTACCCACAATTTAGTGGCGCCACAAACGGCAACGGGCATCACGATGAGGTTAACAAATGGGATTGAGGTCAGTACAAACACCGCAAAGCCAAAGCCATAAGACAGCCCTTGTTTACTCTTCAAATCGTCTTTCATTTGCTTGAAATGAATTTTATGGTTATCAAACGGATAATCATTATATTGCACGCTGTACATCCAACACGTAAACATAATCCATAAAATTTGCCCAACGATAGGCAGTATCCAAAGTAAGATGAAAAAGCCAAATGCACGTGGAAGGTAATAACAGAGTTTGGTCCATTCTCTACCCAACATTCGCGGCACATCTTTTATGGTATCAATTAGCTTATCATCATTGATGTGTTGGTTGGTTAGGTAAAGTTCCACTTTTTCGGAGAGTAAGCCATTGAAAGGCGCAGCAATAAAGTTGGTTATCACCGTGAAAATCATACTATAACTGAAAAGTATCACTAAGATAGCAATTGGCCACATTAGCCATTCCAGCCAACTGAGCCAATCTGGTAATAATCCGTTGAGATAAGTAAATCCTTGAGTCAGCCAGTCATAAAGAAAAAAGAGTGATGCACCAAATAGCAGTACATTGATTGTTAAAGGAATAAATACAAAACGTTTTAATCCTTTTTGGGTGATTAAAGAAAAACCAGCAATAAAGTACTCGATACCGCGTGATAGTTGCACTGTACACCTCGTGTTGTAATACCAACTTGTCTTAATACTTGCTCAATTTGAAGGAGCAAGTCTGACGCTAACTGCGTTAAAAATGTCTCATTTAGAACAAATAAATAGCAAAATTTTTGCCTGGTTATCGGCAAGATTTTCTCACCTCAAAAAGACCACTTAATTAAGCAAATTGGTATGGTTTAATTCTTTTGATTTAAGGCACA
The DNA here is from genome assembly GCF_004208845.1 of Pseudoalteromonas sp. CO348. Classification (NCBI taxonomy): domain Bacteria; kingdom Pseudomonadati; phylum Pseudomonadota; class Gammaproteobacteria; order Alteromonadales; family Pseudoalteromonadaceae; genus Pseudoalteromonas; species Pseudoalteromonas sp. CO348. The sequence goes on from NZ_SGPI01000010.1 coordinate 20,513, forward strand.
TACCAAAAATGTTGGCGTTAGTATAACGCTAAACGACGCGCTACAAATAGGAGATTAGTAACAATTCATCTCAGCTCACACAGTGCCTGAGTGTGCGTATGAAAATTAACCTTAGTATATTTAGATGCTTAGTAAATAGATTAGAAATAATACTTGTAAACGCAAGAAACTGCCCATACACTCAAAGTAAGGCAGTAGAAGTGAGAATACTATGCGGTTAGTTCGTTGGATGATTACATTTTGTATGTTGAGTCTGTTGACAGTGTCAACGGCCGATGCTGCTAAATGTGATACCACGCTTTCAATCGCGCCTATCGTTGTCGACCTAGACAATTCTAACTCCAGCCCTGACTTAGATGATTGCGTTGTATCAACAACTCATCGTTTCGTGGTTGCTAGTAGCTTTGTCATAGCGCAATCACAACCCACCTATTCTTATTCAAACTCAGTATGCGAGTCTATTAGAGCACCACCTGTCGCAAATTAATTTAGTCCTTTTCCGTGCTTAATTAATTTTAAAGATAGAGGTGATCTATGAACACTTACACAGTATTGAAAACTCAACCTGTTGCAAATTATGAACTTGCTGAAAATAACTTCCCAGCTTGTAACACTGACAACCTAGAGCAAGCACCAGCACATTGCCTAATGCACAATTTACATTTGGCACCAATGCAACATATTGATGAAAACAGTAGCATAGATGAAGCTACATTAGTACTAGACAAAACACACCGCAGAGCAAGCTTTGTCGTTGATAGCAAAGAAAAGCTTGTTGGTATGATCTCTAATGCAAGAATTGGTAGTCGCTACGTGTTGAGCATTGCAGAAAGACGTGGCTGTACAAGACGTGATTTAAACGTCAATGATGTCATGATCCCACTAACAGATCTTCGTCAAATCACCTTAAAACAAACTAGCCAAACAGTGGTTGGCAATGTGCTAAAAACAATGGAAGAAGGTGGCTTTGAGTTTTTACTTGTTATTGATGAAGTGACTCAGCATCCAGTTGGTTATTTTGACCTGATCGATATGATGAAGGCTTGTGGACGTGCAGTAAATTCAATGAAACCGGCAAATAAATTCAGTGACATTGTTGGTACGATATTGCACCACGCAGAAATTTAAAAGAATCCCTATAGTTAATGTAAATTAAAGTTAGCAAGGCGTCGTAAGGCGCCTTTTTTGTGTCTCAAGTTCGCTCCTATGCAGTAGAGGATAGGAGCTATTTTTAGATATACCAATTAGTGTTCTAAATGAGAAATTTTTAACGTAGTTAGCGTCAGATTTGCTCCTTCAAATTGAGCAAGTATTGAGGTTAATTGGTATTATTACTTTGCGCCAGCAAATCCAAGTTGTCGCCAAGACTCATAAACAAAAACGGAAACAGCATTAGATAGGTTCATACTGCGGCTATCTGGGCGCATTGGAATGCGGACTCGTTGCGGCTCAGGCAGTGAAAAAATAATGTCTTCTGGCAAACCTCGAGTTTCAGGGCCAAACAGTAGACAGTCACCAGCTTCATAGGCAACTTCATGATGATACTTGGTACCTTTTGTTGTACAAGCAAATACTCGCTTTGGGTTTCGTTTGGCTAAGTATGCTTCAAAGTTTGGGTGGCGCTCTACTTCGCTAAACTCATGATAATCAAGGCCTGCACGTCTTACCCGTTTATCATCCCATTCAAATCCTAGCGGCTCTATCAGGTGTAGTGAATATCCTGTATTGGCACACAAACGAATAATATTGCCTGTATTAGGCGGGATCTCGGGTTGGTATAAAACGATATCTAACATGATAGGCCTCAATTAAATTTTGCCCGGCAGTATAGCTGATACTTGTCGACATTTATATGTGCTGCGCTTGATAGAGTGAAAGGTATTACCCAGTTTTTAAAGTACGACTGTTGTGAAAAACTATACAACCGTAATCTGTTTTTCATTTCAAAGCATTACCCTGTAATATAGTAGCATCGCGATGCCGTGGCATTTTGCGAGTGGTTTGACGACTAATCATTTCAGTTAGCCAAACGTCAGATTAAATAATATGAAAAAATGAGGTGCCAGTGGATCGCAGCTATGAATTTTGGGTTAGGTTTTCGAGTGTCTTTACCATCATAATGGTGGGATTGATGATCGCAGCTAAGTGTTGGGCTTGGCTGTCTTCAGGTAGTGCCGCTATGCTCGGCTCTTTAACTGATTCACTGCTTGATATTAGCGCCTCTTTAATGAATTTCTTTGTACTGAGCTACGCACTGCGTCCTGCGGATGATGATCATCGATTTGGTCATGGAAAAGCAGAAGCATTAGCTGGGCTTGGACAAGCGGCTTTTATCGCGGGTTCTGCGAGTTTATTGGCTTTTCATGGTGTAGAGCGCATTATCAATCCTACCCACATTCCACATTCATTGTTTGGTGTGTGGGTGAGTTTATTTGCGATAGTTTGTACTTTGTTGGTGGTTGCGGTGCAGTATCAAGTCGTTAAACGCACGCAGTCCATCGCCATTAAGGCCGACTCGTTACATTATAAGGGCGATATTTTATTAAACCTTGCGGTGCTTCTAGCGGTATTGCTTAACTTTTATGGTGTAGGTTACGCCGATCCGATTTTTGGTATTTTGGTGGCGATGTATTTACTTTATAACAGTTGGGACATTGCCAAGGAAAGTGCTGCGCACTTAATGGATAAAGAGCTGCCAGACGAAGAAAAAGCACAGATCATACTTATTGCGTCGAGTCATGAGGACGTTTACGGAGTACATGATTTGCGTACCAGGCAAGGTGGCAAAATCAAATTTATTCAACTGCATCTAGAGCTTGATGACGATATGCCGCTGATGCGAGCGCATCAAGTTGCGGATGAGGTGGTTGCTAGCATTAAAGAAGAGTTTGATTGTGAGATGGATGTACTTATCCATCAAGACCCAGTTTCTTTAGCGCTAAGTAGCTCGGCTGTAAACGCATAAAAATCATCTAACACGGCTTTGCGGGTATTATCTTGCTCGCAAAGTAGTTCATGTTTCCCGATAAACTCTGTAACTGTCACATTGTCTCTGTGCGCGGCAAAGTGTACTTGTGCCTGATTATCAACAATGCTGTCTTCACTGGCTGTCGCGATACGGATTGGCAGATCTAGCTTAATATCTTGAAACGAGCGGCATTTATGTAGTGCCGTGTATAACCAAGCAAAGCTGACACCACCGAGTTGTAGCTCGGGAAATTGATCGTACAAACCTCTAAATAGCGCATATCTGATTGGGCAATCAGTAAGGTCATTATCTTGAAAAGGTTTGTTGTGGTAGTGCACCTGTCCCAGTGCATAATGCTTACCTAGCCCAAATAAACAAGCTGCGCCTGCCAGTCCCTCGGCAAACCAAGCCGGGTAGGGAGTCGTATTGATCCCAAGCATCGGGGCTGATAAATAGACTCCCTCTATGTTGTGAGGCGCAAATAATGTTAAATAATCGCAGGTAATGGCACCACCCATTGAATGCGCCAATATAAAAAGTGGCAAGGTATTTTGCTGGGCAACGATTTGATCCATAAAGCAGTGCAGTGTTGCTGCATAATCTTCAAAGCGCCTAACATAGCCGATTTGCTTATCTTTAAGTAATCGCGGCGAGTAGCCTTGTCCTGGATGGTCATAGGTAAATACCGCTATGTTGTTTTGCGCAAACTCCCACAGCAATTCTCTGTATTTATGAGCAGATTCAATACGACCATTAACCAATACCAGGCTGAAGGTTGCCTTTTTTGGAATGTGGTAGGCGTAAAATAGCCTACCATGAGGGGTATCAAAAAAGCCTTTTTGGCAGCCTTGCCAGTGCTTATCAATTTCCGGAAGGTGTGATTCAAGTTGCTGACTTTGGCTATAAAACATGGCTACCTGTGTAATGGAATTCGAATGCTGACTTGCAAACCAATATTATTACTAAATTCGATATTGGCGTCATGTACTTTTAACGCATGCTGCGCAATGGCAAGACCCAGTCCAAACCCGCCCATTTGATTTTTGCTTGGCGTACGTGCGCTGGACACTCTGAAAAAAGGAATACAAAGCTTGTCGAGCATGTCTTCACTTACGCCTTTACCATCATCACTGATAGTGCATAGCAACAGATCACCATCACTCTCAATATCGACATTAATACGGTTAGTCGCATACTTTATCGCGTTACGAATAATGTTTTCGAATGCGCGGTTAAGTAGCATTGGATCACCATAAAGAGTTGCCTCGGGTAGTGCTGTGACGACAAGGTCCTTCCCTAATTGTTGTGCCTCAAACAGTGCATCTTCCAATATCGGGTCGAGCAGTTCATTGAGCTTAATTATCTGCTTATCGATTGGTACTTGATCCGCTTCGAGCTTAGATAAATGCAAAATATCGCTGAGCATATTTTCAACTAACTGAGCTTCACGCTCAATGCGCTCGATATAACTTTGGCTTTGCGCTGTGGCATGACCGGCAGCGAGGCCTGTGGCCATTTGTAAGCGGGTGAGCGGTGAGCGTAGTTCATGGGATATATCAGCAAGCAAGCGCTTTTGGTTGTTAACCAAAGACTCTAACTTATCAGCCATTAAGTTAAAATCATGACCCAATTGACCGAGCTCATCCTGGCGCTTGGTGTTTATATCGGCTCTGCTCGACAGCTCCCCACGAGAAAGTTTTGCAGCGGCTTTTTGTAGCTCTTTAATTGGCGACAATAGATCTCGAGTAAACCAAAAACACAGTAATAAGCTTGCGCCGAGCACGACCGCGATTTTTACCCAAAGCGGCAGAGTTCTTAATTTGATGAGCGCACTTGGAGTATGGTTTTCAAAAATTAAATAAAGACGATAGCTTTCACCTTGAAGTGTAAGCTCTAGAGGGCCAAAAGCCTTGTACTCTGGGGTAAAAATAGCGGCCGGTTTGGCATCTTCGGTAAAACTGAGTAAATCTAAATTCAGCGTTTTTATATTGGGATCGGCGGCAACGCTTTTTTCGGCATCGCGGTGGCTCAAGTAGATATTTCTCGCCTTTCTTTTACGCAGTTTGGCGACCTTATTCAGCTCAAAATTAGGACGCTCGCTTGCGCGTATTAACGCTTGCTCTAATTGTTTTAGATTTTGCAGCATGGGTTTTGAGATGCGGTGAGTTTCTACAACATCAGGTTGTAGCATGCTGATCCCAAGCAACAACAACATAGTGGCAATGATAGTGAGCCAAAACCAGGCAAAAACCTTAACAAGTAAGTACCGCTTCATTCATTATGCCTTTAGAAATATATAGCCAGCGCCGCGGATCGTTTTGATATAAGTGTGTTCACTTAATGCGGCAATTTTCTTGCGAACGTTAGAGACATGCATATCGATAGAGCGATCATAAGGCACAAGTGGCCGGCCTAGTACTTGTCGTGAAATAGTCTGCTTGTCGACCACTTCTCCTGCGGTTCTGACCAGCAAGAGTAGCACCTCGTATTCTGTGCCCGTCAGTGACAGCACCTCGCCATTAACAGTAGCACTTCTTGAAGCTACATCTAAACGCAGCTGGTGGATAGTAAAGGTATCATCCGGGCTGTGTTGCTTATAATGATCGACGCGACGCGTAATGGCTTTAACGCGCGCGAGTAGCTCGCGGTGGTTAAACGGTTTTGGAATATAATCGTCAGCACCTAGCTCCAAACCAAAGATGCGGTCAAAGTCATCACCTTTTGCCGTTAGCATAATAACGGGTGTCATCTTCTGGACACGTAACGCCTTTAGTACTTCAAAACCATCCATTTCGGGAAGCATTACGTCTAATAATATCAGGTCGAAATTTTGCTTTAATGCCAGCTGTAGACCTTCTGTTCCTGTGTGGGCCATCGCCGCTTCAAAGCCTTCTGCAGTAAAGTATTCTTTTAACAGGCTGCAAAGTTCTTGGTCGTCATCAATAAGTAAAATGGAATGTTTCATTGTCATACTTAGTCCAGCATTGTTGATTGGCGTTGGCCTGAATAGTTCGGCTCTAGCATATTACACCTTACTTCAACGCCTTATGTAAATTGCCTTTGCTTTTTTTTGCAAAGCACTGACAAAACTTTACCTCTGTCTGACGTTCCTTTTCTTTGTGCTTGCTAAATTTGGAAGTGACAAAGCAATGGCGAACAAGGAGCCAATACCATGAAATTACTATCTACTTTAGCATTAGTTACAGCACTTGGCGTATCGACTTTCAGCTTCACTGCAAACGCGGGCCCGATGGGCGGGCAGCTTGAGCACTCAGCAAGGTTGCTACTATCAGATAAAGGCCAGAAGTTATTAGAGTTGACAGACGCGCAGCAAGGCCAACTAAAGACAATTTATACGGATTACAAAACTGCCAAAAAAGCGCTAAAAGAAAGCGGGAAAGAAGCACATTCAGCTTATCGTGAAGAAATGAAAGCACTTATGGCAGCGCCAACCTTTGATAAGGTTCAAGCGCAACTTTTACTGGAAAAAGGCCAAGATAAAAAGCAAGCGTGGGCGCTACTTTCAATGGAAACTCGCCACAAAGTATTCCATGTATTGAATGAAGAGCAGCGCGATAAGCTCCAAGCACTTAAATCACGTCGTAGTCACAAAGGCCATAAAAAAGCAGATTAAGTCTCAATGTTTCTCTCCAACTTAGCCCTGACCTTTCCGGTAAGGGCTTTATCATTTCTTGCCAATCACTTTTGAATAATGAGAGCTGGTACTCCAAATTGACAAAGAGTACTGGCCAATTGCGATTAATGTACAAAATATTACAACTGTTTGTACTGGTTTAAGTTACATGTTGATAACATGTTTGCGTTGTGATATTTTTCGATTAAGAGTACATCTTGCAAGTCTGCGGACAACTCTTTGAAATAGTGTTGAATTGAAAAATTCTTAATTTACGCGCACAAACTTTCCAATAACTTTTGTTTTCTTCAGAGTAACTAAGGGTATTCTTTGTTGTTGGCTGTTTGTTACTAGGTATCACTGAGGGAGACATGCAGACACCTGAAGAATACGAGGTGACACTTAGGATCCGAGAACTGCTAAAAGAACTCAAAAAGCGCAAAGGCTATACTAAAAAAACCATTAGCCAAAAGCTCGGAATAGGTCTCACCACACTAGACGACTATCTTAACGGAACAAGCTCATTTCGCTTAGGTACCTTAATTAAATTGTCGGAAATTTGCCGGATCCAATTAAGTGATATTTTGGAAGGGGCGGGGCATATAGCTAAAACCTATCAAAATGAGGTGAGAAACACAGAGCAAAAGACGGAACAAGATCAAACGGAAATAGAGCGCTAGCATAAGCTGCCGAGTTTGAATTGTTTGTCTTGCCAAACAAGTTGTAACGAGAGGGAAAGGCCGAGGAAATCGGCCTACAGGTTTATTCTTTAAAAAAGCTGTCGTCGTTTTTTGCCAGCATCGCTTCTATATCTTCAATCAAACTTTCCGCATCTTGAGGCGTGAGCTCACCGCTTTTCATCGGCGTTGAAATCGTATTTGATTCGTCAGACCAATCACCTAAATCAATTAATTGACAGCGTTTTGAGCAAAACGGGCGAAATGGGCTTTTATCAGACCATTCAACAGCCTGTTGGCAGGTTGGACACTTTACTGTAGTTGTCATCATACACTTACTTTTTACTTCCTAATTGCATAAGTCTAATCGCATTTAATTGCTTTGTGAACCGAGTGCTTGTCGACTTCGAGCAGCTTGCATACAAGGTAGGGATCCATGATAGGATGAGATTGCGAGGTAAACTAAGGAAAAAGGTGTACAAAAGGTGGAGAAGTTCGAAGCAACATTAGACAACTGTCATAAAGAGCCAATTCATATTCCAGGTTCAATTCAGCCGCATGGCTATTTATTGCTATTCGACACCAACACATTAACACTACGCTATTTTAGCGAAAACTTTGCTGTGCTTGTAGGACTTGAGCCTAGTGCTTTGGTCAATACTCATGCAGAAACGATTTTTGCGTCTCCATTTTCTGAGTTGCTTGCCAGCAACTGTAACTCCTCTGATATCCATCGTTTGAATCCGATGACAGCCAGCATAAAAACCAAGGACTCAACATGCGTTGAATTCTCTGTAGTCGCTAGTCAAAACGAAGCTGGGCTCATATTAGAACTTGAGCAAAACACGGCGCATGGCGTTGAAATCAATCATTCAATGCAACACCTTATGAAGCATTCGTTGTCTAGTATGGTAGATTCTCAGTCGTTACAGGCTTCGTACGAGATGGCCGTGGAAGAAATTAGAGAGTTAACGCGGTTTGACAGAGTGATGCTGTATAAATTTGACCATGAATATAATGGTGAGGTGGTTGCAGAAGCTAAGCGCAGTGGACTTAACTCCTTTTTACATCAGCATTTTCCCGAGTCTGATATTCCAAAACAAGCAAGAGCACTTTATCTAAGAAATCCGATCCGCTTGCTTGCCGATGTTGATGGTGAAAATTCACCGCTTTATCCGCAAGACAGGGCGATTGATTTAAGCGCCTGTATTTTACGTAGTGTATCACCTATTCATTGCCAGTATTTACGCAATATGGGCGTTCAGGCAACCATGTCTATCAGTATTATTGTTGCTGGTAAATTATGGGGATTGATTGCCTGCCACCACTACGAAAAGCACATAGTCCCATTTAACACTCGTGAAGTCGCCCAGTATATGGGGTTGATGTTGTCTTATCTGATCTCTCTCAAAACCTCATCCTTAGAAGCAATGGCAGAAGCTAATGCACTGACATTGAGCTCCTCCGTCACAGAGCGCATGGCAAAAGAAATCTTTTTTGTTGATGGACTACGTTACGAGTCCGCGGCACTACAAGAGATGATGAAAGCTACAGGTGTCGCGTGGCGCGTTGAGAATGATTTGGAGTGCTACGGGCAAACTCCCGCAAAGGCGGATATTGAGAATATTTACCGTTGGCTTGCAGAGCATCAACTTGGGGATGACTCCATTTTTTATTGCCATAACTTAGGTGAGCTTAACGAAGCATTTAAAGCCTTTGCGAAAACCGCGAGTGGGGTGCTATTGATGCCACTTTCAGCGGATGCTAATCACTTCATCATGTGGTTTAGAAAGGAAGTTATTCAAACCAAAAATTGGGGAGGGAAGCCTGAGAAATCCATTGAGTTTTTGGATGATGGTAGCCACCGTTTAATGCCGCGCAGTTCGTTTAAGTTGTGGGTCGAGAATGTGAAGTGCAAATCTCACCCTTGGACGGAAGCCGAAGTAAGTTGTGCATTGAAGTTTCGTAATACCTTGGTTAATTATGTACTAGCTAAATCTGAGCGATATAAAAAGCTTAACGCAATTCTAGAGCAAAAAGTTACCAAGCGTACCGAAGCGTTGGAAAATGAGATCACTTCGCGTCGTACTGCAGAGCAATTACTGACGATAGCACTTGAGAAAGCACATGAGTCGAATCAAGAGCTGGAGCGTTTTGCATTTTTAGCGTCCCATGATCTGCAAGAGCCGCTCAGAAAAATCCAAATGTTCGGCGATCGGATCCAGTGTTCAGCTGAGGGACTAAATGATAGACATGCCTCTTATCTTAAGCGCATGATGGATTCTGCTGAGCGAATGCAAAAGTTGATCAAAGGATTACTAAGCTTTTCACGAATTGATCGTAAAGGTGAGTCATTTAAATCATTTGATGGCGATAATGCGTTAGCTGAAACCTTACTGGATCTTGAGTTAGTGATTAAAGAGTCAAATGCACAAGTGGATACCACAGGGCTTGGTGATGTATTTGGAGATCGCAGGCAGTTGCAACGCGTGCTGCTAAACTTAATCAATAATGGGATTAAATTTAGTGCGCCTGAAAGAGCACCACGAGTCTCGATTAGCAGCGAACGTAAAGCAAATGAACTAATTGTTGCCGTTAAGGATAACGGGATTGGTTTTGATCCCGAATTTAGTGAGCAGATCTTCAATCTTTTTGAAAGATTACATGGTCGTAGCGCATATGCCGGTACTGGACTTGGACTTGCTATTTGTAAAAAAATCGTCGAAAGACATCATGGTCGCATATGGGTCGAAACGGAAGTGGGACAAGGTTCTACTTTCTATTTTAGCTTGCCGATTTCAGCGCAAGTGATTTAACTTAGCTGTAGAGCCATTGATGCGGTTCTGATATCAGCATACAAACTCGAGGTTTAATGCGAGTTTAAGGAGAGTGTGTATGGTTCATCATCATGATTTAATTAAACAGCTTCACTCTGTAAACTATATCTTGGTTGCAGATGATGATTCCGACGACCAAGAATTAATCCGTGATGCATTTGAAGATAACGGCGTGATGGAGACTAAGCTACAATTTGTCAGTGACGGCGTTGAGTTGATTGAAAAACTTAATAGCACCGAGCTATTACCTAGCCTTATTATTCTTGACTTAAATATGCCACGAAAAAGCGGTAAAGATGTATTGGCTGAGATGCGTGGGGCTGCAAACCTTAAGCATATTCCGGTTATTATGTTCAGTACATCGGACTCTGAGCTAGATATAAAGCAGTGTTACTTGCTTGGGGCGAATTCTTATATGACCAAACCTTCTCAATATCATGAGCTGGTGGATTCAATGAAGTCCTTGCTGACTTTTTGGCTTGGTACTGCAAAGCTCGTGATTGATTAGAAGTGAAGGGCCAGAATAACTAGCTAGCCCTCAAGCTGTCATAGCACTATATTGCTTCGTTAGTATGCTTTTGCTTTAACAAGCGACTTGTCACTGTACCTGCGGTCATTGAGCCCGATACATTGAGTGCCGTTCTTGCCATATCAATTAATGGCTCAATAGAAATAAGCAGCGCTGCAATTGTCACTGGTAGTCCCATCGCAGGCAGTACTACCAAAGCTGCGAAAGTGGCACCACCTCCAACACCCGCAATACCAAACGAGCTAATTGCAACCATAGCTACTAAAGAGACAATAAAATCGAGTGCGAACGGGTCAATTCCTACCGTTGGCGCAACCATTACTGCAAGCATTGCAGGATAAATACCAGCGCAGCCATTTTGTCCGATTGTCGCACCAAACGATGCAGAAAGGTTTGCAATCGCAGGAGGAACATTAAGCTTGTGGATCTGCGCTTCAACATTCAATGGGATGGTTGCCGCAGAGCTTCTTGAGGTGAAAGCAAAAGTTAAAACAGGCCAAATTTTTTGGAAGAAATGCTTTGGGTTTTCACCAACCAAAGTAACTAACAAACCATGCACCAAAAACATCAGTAAAATGGCAACGTAAGAGGCAATAATAAAACCGAGTAAGCTAATAATGTCAGCCATGCTTGATGTGGCGATCACTTTGGCCATCAAGCCAGCCACACCATAAGGCGTAAGGGCGATGATCATACGTACCAATCTCAACACAACAGCCTGTGCGCCTTCAACTGCATTTTTTATCGGACTACTTAAATCTGACTCTTCCATGATGGCTCTACGAGCAGCAATACCAGTTAACACACCAAAAATCACCACGGCGATAATCGAGGTTGAGCGCTCGCCAGTTAAGTCAGCAAACGGATTGGTTGGTACAAAGCTAAGCAGCATTTGTGGAATGGTTAAATCGGCAACGGTTGTTGCACGTTCTTCTAGTACTGCTATTCTGGCCGTTTCGCGCGCACCTTCAACTAAGCCTTGAGCGCTTAACCCAAATGCTTGAGTGATAAAAATACCAATGAGCGCTGCAATGGCCGTGGTAAACACTAATATAGCGATAGTGACAAACGAGATCTTTCCAAGAGAGCCTTGATTATCTAATTTTACGACCGCTGCGATCATAGAAACCAAGACCAATGGCATAATCACCATTTTGAGAAGATTGACATAGCCGCTACCAACAATCGCAACCCAATCTAGTACAGTCTGTTTGGTGGTTAAGTCACCTGAGAAAACAAACTGCAGCGCGAGTCCAAATAGGCTGCCCGCAACTAAGCCTAATAATACCGTTCGTGACAGGGTTTCGGAGCGCTGTTGAAAGCGGTAAAGACCGAAAAGTATGGCAATAAAAACTGCCAGCGCGGCGATAACAGCAAAAGACATCAGAATACCTTTCGAAATATATGAAAATAACGCGCTACTATAGAGGTTTTGTTGATTGGGCTAAAATATTCTTTGACTATGGAATAGAACAAAAGGTTATCAATAAAAATGAAAGTTTTTAATGGTCTTTCCAATCATATAAAGATGTTTTGTAGTGAGTTGGTACTAACTCCTATTAATTAAAAACACCGAGATATGCGCATAGCGTGTAATGCTCTTCCGTAGCAGCGAGTTTATCTCGCGACTCTTTTCGAGCATTTATCTCGCAATTTCTTTTGCGTTGCGACGTTAACCGTGTAGCTGTTTTTAGTATGGAGTTGAACATGTGATTTATTAAGTATACGTAAAAGCGAGTTAGCTTTGAGGCGATGACATGTGTCAAGTGGGAAAGGTTGTTCCCCGGCTTCGCGGATGCCGATGTCAGCCCTTGAACCCTGAGGTTCAAGGCGGAGAGCAACAGCCTACCGTAGGCTTCTCGGTACATGCCGAGCATGCTCAATAGTAAACAAACTGCTATCCTAAACGAAATTTATCGGCTCAGGGACTTAATCAGCTGTCCTACGAGCTAGGGAACAATTACAGTATATAAAACATCTGCCGATCACGAAACCATAGTAATGCAATTTATGTGTTAACCGCGTGCTTTTTACCCGCTTTGTTTAGTGACTAAGCAAACGTTAATCTGAGCGTTAGCTGGCAACGCTAAATTTGCTTAATTTTTCGAAGGCCACAGTTTCTAAACCGTTTCTAACTAACAGAGTAAACAGGTTACTTAGAAAGGAATCGGTGCGGTAAAGGTCATCATCTCAGCAGTTGTTGGATGTGAAATTTTCAGCATCTCTGCATGCAACTGTAGACGTGAAGCCGCCGCTAACGCCTCTCCCGTAGCGTATAGTCTATCACCTAGGATAACGTGTCCAAGCGAAAGCATATGTACTCTGAGTTGATGAGAGCGTCCTGTGATGGGGGTTAGCTTTACGCGTGTTGCTTGTGCTTCATATTCCATAACTTCAAAATGCGTTAATGAAGGTTTTCCGGTCTCATGACAAACCATTTGCTTAGGGCGGTTAGGCCAATCACACACCAGCGGTAAATCAACAGAACCCGTTTGCTGTTGTAATTTGCCATGAACCCGGGCGATGTAGTGTTTGTGGGTTAACCTGTCTTGAAATTGAATACTGAGATGGCGATGCGCTGCTTTATTCATCGCAAGGCACAGTACGCCGGATGTTGCCATATCAAGGCGATGCACAATTCTTGCCGTAGGGTAGACAAAATTCACTCTGGCGATAGCGCTGTCCCAATGCTTTGGATCTTTACCTGGTACGGTGAGTAACCCGCTTGGTTTATTGATCACCAGCATATCTTCATCTTGGTACAAAATATCAAGATAGGGAGAAAGGGGGGGAGCGTAATTTAGTAACACCAGCTGCCTCAGCATGAACAGAACGAAGCCGCGTATTATATATGAGTTGCTAAGTGAGCGGTAGCGAGAAAGAGAGCCGAGGCTCTCTTTCGGTACGGGAGGTTTACTGGTTGGCAACCACAATTAAACGAATCGCATCCAACTTAAGCTGCGCTTTTTCAATGTGTGTGCTCAGCTCAGCTCTTTGTTTATCAAATACTTGAACTTCTTCGTCACGGATGTTCGGATTGATAGCCTTAAGTGCTTGCAAACGACCTTGCTCATCACCTAATTGCTTTTGCATTTTATCCATCGCGTTGGCTTGAATGCTTTCAAGTTGAGCTTGTGCAATATCGCCAGCTTGAGTAATAAGCGGGTGAATAGCACTTTGTAGCGCATTAACTAGCTTACTGCCGGTTTGTCTGCCAACGGCAGAAAGCTGTTGATTGAATGCATCAAACGCCACGTTTTGGGCTAAGTCATTGCCACCTTTATCCATTAGGACGCGAATTGGCGTTGGCGGTAAAAAGCGGCCCACTTGAAGAGACTTAGGTGCAGAAGCTTCTGCAACGAAGATCATTTCAACAAAGAAAGTACCGACAGGTAACTTGTTGTTTTTAAGCAGTGCCACTGATGCACAACCAAAGTCATCGTTACAGATCATATCCATTACGCCGCTGACCATAGGGTGATCCCAGCTGATGAAATGCGCGTCTTCTTGTGACAGTGAGGTGTTACGGTCAAAAGTCACTGTGATGCCATCATCTTTCAAACAAGGGAAAGAAGGGTTAAGCATGTGCTCGGTAGGTTTGAGAATAATCGTATTCTCGCCTTTGTCTTCTTGGTTAACACCAAAAGTATCAAACACATTAATCATAAACGCAGGCAAAATGACGTCGTTATCAAGTGCTTCAAGTTCAGCAACGATATTATCTGTTTTACCTTGACCACTTGAGTGAAGCTCAAGTAGGCGGTCTCGACCTTGCTCCATTTTTGTGCGCAGCTGTGCGTTTTCTTTTGCGGCTTGCTCCAATAGAGGATCTAATTCGTCTTCGTCACAGTTGTGTTCAGCGATCAGCGCTAACAAATCATCAGAAAAAGACTTATACAGCATTTGCCCCGTAGTGCTGGTGGTTTCGAATGCATCTAAGCCCTCGTGATACCAACGTAGTAATACTTCTTGTGCGGTACTTTCAAAGTACGGCACGTGAATATTGATGTCGTGCTTTTGACCAATGCGGTCAAGACGACCAATACGTTGCTCAAGTAAGTCAGGGTTAAGCGGTAAGTCAAATAGCACCAAGTGATGTGAGAACTGGAAGTTACGACCTTCAGAGCCAATTTCAGAGCAGAGTAATACTTGTGCGCTATCATATTCATCAGCAAAAAACGCTGCCGCGCGGTCGCGCTCAATGATAGACATGCCTTCGTGGAACACCGCCGCTTTAATCGCTTCGCGCTCACGTAATACTTGTTCAAGGCTAATTGCGGTTTCCGCTTTGGCACAAATAAGCAGTACTTTTTCGTGCTTTAACTCTTTTAATTTAGCAATCAACCACTCAACGCGCGGGTCAAACTGCGCCCAGCTGCTTCCTTCACCTTCGAACTCTTGGAAGATTTTTTCAGGGAACAAAGCACGCATCGCGTTAAATTCAGGACTTTGAATACCACCAATGTTGCCCATTACCGACATTGCTGTTTTGTATTGCTTTGGTAAAGGTACTGGGTATTGATGTAACAAACGACTTGGGTAGCCATCAATGCCACTGCGGCTATTTCTAAATAGAATACGGCCAGTACCATGACGGTCTAGTAACATAGACAAGATTTCAGCTTTGGCGTCGCTATCGCCACTTTGTGCCTTTGCAAGTAGCTCAGAAATATCGGTTTCTTTTAGCAGTGTACAAAGTGTTTGCTCTTCTTTTGCGTCTAACTTTTTGTCTTGCAGTAAGTTGTTCGCGGCTTCTGCGACTTCTTTATAATGACTTTCTTCTTCAACAAACACGTCGTAGTCGTAGAAGCGGTCTGGATCGAGTAGCTGTAAACGCGCAAAGTGACTGCGGTGACCCAGTTGGTCAGGCGTTGCAGTCAACAAGATAAGCCCAGGAATGTCCTGAGAAAGCTCAGCAATACGTTGATATTCAGTGCTTGGCTTTTCCTTTGTGACCGTCAGGTGGTGTGCTTCATCAACAATCAGTAGATCCCAATCAGCGAGTGTGGCTTGTTCAAACCAGCGGCGCTTTTTAGTAATAAACTCTAGGCTAACCAGTACCAGTTGCTCTGTTTCGAATACATTTGGTGCATCTGCATAAGCTTCGCTACAACGCTCTTCATCAAAAATCGAAAAGTGCAGGTTAAAGCGGCGTAGCATCTCTACCAGCCATTGGTGTTGTAAGTTCTCTGGAACCACGATCAACACACGGTTGGCACGACCAGAGAGAATTTGCTGGTGTAAAATCATGCCCGCTTCAATGGTTTTACCTAGGCCTACTTCATCAGACAGAAGTACGCGAGGTGCAAAGCGCTTACCGACTTCATCGGCAATATAAAGCTGGTGCGGAATAAGGCTAGCACGCTGACCTATCAACCCTTTAAGGTGAGATTGTTCTTTATCAAACTGATGTTGCCAAGTTTGATAACGCAGTGTGTAGCGATCAAAACGGTCGATTTGGCCTGCAAATAGACGATCTTGAGGTTTATTGAACTTGAGGAAGTGATCAAGAAAGGTCTCTTTGAATGAAGTCTCTTCTTCATTATCAACTCGAGTACCATGATAGCAAAATAGTCCATTTTGCTCTTCCACGCTGTCAACACGTAGTTCCCACTCTTCAACATGGCGGATCACATCGCCTGGGTTGAATACAACTCGAGTTACAGGTGCTTCCTGTACTGAGTAAACACGGTTTTCTCCGCTAGCGGGAAATAAAATAGTCACTTGACGCCCCTCAAGTGCCACTATTGTACCCAATCCCAAATCTGATTCCGTATCACTGATCCAGCGCTGACCTAAGGAAAAATTCATGGTTATCTCGTCTATGCAGAAAAAAGGCGGCTATGTTACCTATTCATGTCGGTTTGTTCAATACACAACAGTGACTCAGGCCTTTATTTATCAAGTGCTGGCGCTTTTTCTATCTAGTTGGCATGGCAATCGCCAACTAGTTGTTTTTTATCAATATGCAAGTTGGATTTTCTACTGTCATAAAAGCGACTTTTGTGACAAATAGACTAAACTTGAACTATACCCAAAACATAATCGGTCACTATGTTGTGTATTGGGTATAGCATAATAATCTGTAAACAACAGGAATGCGCTATGGTAAAACAAGACAAAGACCATAAAGTGTACGTGCTCGACACCAACGTACTTCTCCATGAACCGCTCGCTTACCTTTCCTTCCAAGAACACGATGTTGTTATTCCTATGACTGTCCTTGAAGAACTCGATCACATTAAAGATCGAAAGAGTGACGTGAGCCGAGACGCAAGAGTTGCCATTCGTGGGTTAGATGATGTGCTTCGCGATGCAACACCAGAGCAAATGCTAGAGGGGGTAGCGCTACCAACATTGAGGATTGAAAGTCACCGAACGCCCAGTTCGGGTAAATTGATTATTGTAAACGATCACCTGTTTCCTGATTCCATCTCCGGGTTACCCGGCAACGAAAATGACCACCGCATTATTAATTGTGCGGTACATTTGCAAACTCAGTACAGCGACAAAAAAGTGGTGCTGGTTACCAAAGACATCAACATGCGACTAAAAGCGAAAGGCGCTGGACTCAAGTATGTTGAAGACTATCGTACCGATCAACTGATTGACGACATTGCGCTGTTAACCAGTGGCTTTAAAAAGGTTGAAGGCGATTTTTGGCAAAATGTTGGTGAGTGTCAAACGCAGCAGGAAGGACGATACACGGTTCATGATGTGCCAAAATCACTCGTACCTGATGTGTTCTGTAATGAGTATCTGATAGACGATACTAATCACTTCGCGGCTCGGGTTGTGGGTTACGACTCTGAACACATTCGATTAAAAGACTTAGGCGTTGAACGTTTGATGCACCGTCAAGCATGGGGAGTGAAACCGAAAAATATCAACCAAGGTATGGCGCTGGATGCATTACTTGATACTGACATTGAACTGGTGATACTAACTGGGCCAGCAGGGTGCGGAAAAACCTTATTGGCGCTTGCCAGTGCGCTTGAAATGATCATCGAAAAAGGGATTTACGATAAGGTAATTGTGACGCGAAATACGCCTGAAATTGCGGAGAGCATCGGCTTTTTACCGGGTACGGAAGAAGAGAAAATGGCCCCTTGGCTTGCGGCCATCACAGATACCTTAGAAGTGCTCCACAAACACGATGAAAGCCCCGTGACTAGCCGTAACTACATTATGGAAAAGGCGAACATTCAGTTCAAATCGGTGAATTTTATGCGTGGCCGAAGCATTCAAAATGCGGTCGTTATTTTAGATGAGAGCCAAAACTTAACGGCATCACAGTTAAAAACCATCATCACTCGCTGCGGTGAAGGGACTAAATTGATTTGTACGGGAAACCTCGCCCAAATTGATAGTAATTATCTCACCCCTGTGACATCAGGGTTAACCTATATTGTCGAGCGCTTTAAAGACTTTGAAGGTAGCGCTACCATTAACTTAAACGGTGTAGTACGAAGCCGCTTGGCAAGTTTTGCTGAAGAAAATTTATAACTTGCCTTGAGCCGACTGGCTCGTTACTCTTTTGCTAACACTGTGTGCAAACGGGAACGAGCCAGTAAATGGATGCGACAAAAGAATTTTTACCACTAAAAAGTTACCGAAAGGGAATTTTAGTGGCGGTAATAATACCCATCCTACTTGTCCTCGTCTTAGCTTACCATCTCTATCAAATTAAACTCGAACGCCAGTACAAAGTGCGTTTTGGCCAGTATGAATATGTTTCTCAGCAGCTGAAACAAGAGTTTTATGCTGCACATGTCGTTCTTGATAGCATCGCCGTTAACCTAGCGCAGCCCATTTCTTTTCAAAAGCCACCAGAGTGGTTAGAAGATATAGAGCAACACCCTGAACATTATTATCATGCGTTACCAAACAATGGTGGAGAGATTGTTGGTCGTGGGCAAGTCAGTGAAGCGCTTTTTGCCACTAAACGATGGCAAACCGTACTGTCGCTTAATACCGCTTTTGATGCCGCGCTCGCGTTGCAGGGTGGATTGTATGCGGTCGCATACATAGAAGATGACGGCTTTGCGTATGTTAAGCGTCGAGAAGCCTCAAGCAGCCATTTTATCACGCGGCTAGTTCAAGGTAAGTTCGAACCCGACTTTAGCTTGGGCAATATAGTCGTTGGCCCACCCGTGAAGTTTTTCGATAGACAAATGTTTGCGCTCGGTAAGAAACTATCAACGGTGGATAACGCTCATGTATTGATGATCTATGATAGCGATATTATTGATAGGTGGTTGTTAAACATCGGCTCCTTAGACGGTACGATGGAATTTAAAAACCAAAGTGATGAGATTATCGCGGGGGAACGCTATGATCACGACCACGATGGGCTTGTAAACTCATCAGCACCTTGGCAGTACGGACTGCACTTTATTGCAAAACCCGCCAAAGAGCCTATTAGTTTAAACTATCATGAAAGCTATGAGCAGTTTGCCGCTCCGCTACAGCGGGAGATCTTGCTCGAACTTGCACTATTACTGTTTTTTATTCTTTTTACCTTTGTGACTATTGTATGGTTAAGCGGACAAATATTTGTCCGACCTCTAAAGCATTTTGTGAATTATCTATCTTTGCAAGAGCATACACCACAAGCCACTTTAAACTATCCTATTCCCTCAGAATGGCAACCTTGGTTTATACAAATCAAACAGGTGGTGGAGCAAAAATCGCGCTTAATGCATGCCCTTAAGCAACATAATCAAGAACTAGACGACGAAATTAAGCGTAAACAACAGGCATTAAAGCAAAGCTTTGAGGCAAAAGAGCGTCAAGCTGCTTTGCTAAATGCAGTGCTTGACTCTGTGCCCGATATTATCTATTTCAAAAATATAGACGGTTCATTCATAGGCTGTAATCGCGCGTTTGAAGAGTTTATGGGGGTTGATAAGTCGGATTTAGTTGCGAAAACACAACCTGAAGTGACATCTGGATTAACCATTTTACTTGAGCAAGAAGCGGCGATGGAGCGCTCGCAAGAACAAGTGGCAACTAATTTTGTCCTTGGGGCAAATACCTACTTTTTGACTATTACGCCATTGAAATCGGAAACAGGAAAGCTCATCGGTTGTTTGGGGGTTGCGAGAGATATTACTGCCGCACAAGAGGCATATAATGCCCTAAGAGACTCTGAAGAAAACTTTAGGGCAGCGACTGAGTTTGCACCTAATGGCGTTATTTTGGCTGCGATCAGCGGTAAAATTTTGGAGATGAACAAGGCTGCCAAACGTTACTTATCACTTGATAAGAATACCGGAGAAAAGCAGCTGGAACGCTTGTTTGATGAACAAAACTGGCAAGAGCTGAAGCCTGTCTTGGCTGGGCTATTAAAAGAGCAAAAGAAAGTCGTTGAGCACATGATTTCACAGTCGGGTAAGCACCGCTGGTTACAATTGAGTATTTCTTTAGTTTGGGATAAAAATAAGCGCCCTAAGTATTACGTGATCCATATTCAAAATATCACTGGTCTGCTGTTAGCGAAGCAAGATGCTGAGCGCGCAACGCTTGCCAAAAGCCGCTTTATCGCGAATATCAGCCATGAAATTAGAACGCCAATTAATGCCATATTAGGTCTGGCGGATATGATCAAAAGTGAGGCGCTGACTCGAGTTCAGAGTAAAAAATTGCAGCAGCTTTCTGGGGCTGCAAACGAGCTGCTTACCATGCTCAACAGTATTTTAGAGTTTGCCAAAGTAGAAAGTCATCAAGGCACAATTCAATACGAGACATTTCAAACCTGCCATGTATTTACCACTATAGAATCACTGATTAAGCCTTTATGTATACAAAAAGGCTTGGAGTTTGAGTTACAGGTCGACCCTCAAGTTTGGCCTTACCTTTACAGTGATGAAGATAAAGTAAAGCAAATCTTAGTAAACCTACTTGGTAACGCCGTAAAGTATACCAACCATGGTAAGGTGGGTCTGAAAGTAACGTTAACTAATGATAGAGCTGCAAAACAAACCATAAAGTTTGCTGTTTGGGACACTGGCGTTGGGATCAAATCGCAAGAAATTGAACACCTTTTTGATGCATTTACCCAAGGTGATGAAAGCTTCACACGTCGTCACGAAGGCATTGGTTTGGGGCTTGCGATTGTGAAGCAAGAAGTTGCACTCTTAGGTGGCGATATTGCGGTTAACTCAACCCCGAACGAAGGAAGCTGCTTTTTCTTCGAATTGGTGCTAGATAAAGGCGCTTGTCCAGTTGTGGATAGTCACAAAGAAGTCTACTGTCTCATCACCGAAGCACATAGCTTACCAAGCTATTTTTCAGGTCTTGCGGAACCTTTATCTGTTGAGCGATTGCACGGGATGCATGCTCAGCTCGACAAGTCTATTGTTGTTATTCCACCAGAAGCAGCGCTTGACCCCGCTTATGCGCTACCTGGAAATACCGCATTACTACTGCATTGTGAAGGGGAGTTTCCTGAGCAAAGTAACCATATTGCGCTTAATCAAAGTGTGTTTTACCAATCAGCTTATACTTGGCTTGCTGAATTTGCCCATATGACGCAAACCGTCGACAACGTGTGTATGCAGGTTGCCGGTGCACTTTGCTTGGTGGTCGACGATAACAACTTAAATTTAGATATTACTGAAAATATGTTGAAGCAGAATGGTATTTCTACCGTAGGGCTCCAAAGCGCCGAACATATTGAGGAAGTTTGCCGCTCACTGCAACCCGATATCATCCTGATGGATATCCATATGCCAAATATTGATGGCTATCAAGCGACCAAGCAGATCAGAGCCGTGTGGTCTGAAACTGAGCTTCCCGTTATCGCCTTGACCGCCAATGCAAGCAAAGAAGAGCGGGCGAAAGCCACAGCCGTTGGCATGAATGATTATTTGGTAAAACCAATTAATAGCACACAGGCGTGCAAGGCATTGGCAAGTAATATTTTCCAGTCGGATAAAACAGAAGAAGCCTTTTTTGATTATGAGTTTGCTTTATCACAAATGATGCAAAATGAAACGTTTTTGCAAACAATGTTAGATAAATTTGCTAAACTTTGCCATGATTACCTAGAACAGGTTGCTGAAATAGAGCAAGGTTCAGCATTATTCGAGTTAGCACACGGAATTAAGGGCGCTGCTGCAGGTCTGGGCTTTAAGCGACTAGCGAAAGTTGCAAAAGACCTTGAAACGCAAAGCAAAACGATCACAACAATAACAAATCGCACTGACTTGGATGTGTTAACAAATGCACTTTCACAGGTGGTGTGCTTTATCGAGCTAAAAAGGTAGCGTCATAAGATGCAGCAAGCTGAGCACATTTTTATTATTGATGATGACCCAATAAATAAGATGGTCCTAAGCAATACATTAGGTGACGGCCATCGGTTATCCCATAGCACTGACACTAAATTATGTATTGATGAACTAAAAGCAAGTAAACCAGACCTTATTATTTTAGATGTGTTAATGGCTGACGGCGCTGGATTTTCTGTTTTAGAGTGCCTAAAAAAGGATGCGAGCACTTACGGTATTCCCGTTGTCGTGATCTCTGGTAGTGTGAGCTTTAAAGATGAAGCGCGAGGTTTGGAGTTAGGGGCTGTGGATTATATTACTAAACCCTTTAACCCTTTGATTGTAAAAGCCAGAATCAAAAACCATTTAGCAATAAAAAAGAAAAATGACCTGCTAGAAAAGCTAGCCTCTATCGATGGTTTAACGGAGTTGCCCAATCGTAGATATCTAGATGAAGCGATGAAATCAGCATTAGAAAGCGCAAAAGCTGATGGCAGTGCGTTTACCGTTATGCTGGTTGAGGTGGACTATTTTAAAACGTTTAATGAGCATTATGGCTACATGCACGGTGATGATTGTTTATTTAAGGTCGCCAAAGCGCTAGAAGAAGGCGCTACCCGACGTTCTTTATTTATTGGCCGTTTTGATGGTACTCGTTTTGCGTTGGTACTAACTCAGCATAATATCGACGTAATTAATGAGATAGCAGAAGCGCTGCACGACTCGGTTAATGCGTTAAAAATCCCCCATATTGCTTCACCGATATGTGCGCATGTGAGCGTTAGCATTGGTGCAGTTCATATTGAAAATCACTGTAGTAGTGAGCTTAGTGAGCTGATAAAAATGGCCGATAGCGCCCTTGCCGTTGCCCAAAAGCAGCAAAGCACGGTATTTATTAAAGCGCTATAAATATCTAAAGCCATATACAGGAGCGAAAGCATATTCGCATTCAGACCATAAGTGCACTGCATAAAGCTTGGCTATGCTCATGCTTTATAGATCTTTAACCGAGTATGTTGTGCCTTTTGGTGTGGTGTTAGGTTTATTCTATGGATATACGGCGTAAAATAATTTGGGTGGACTGTATCGCGGCTATATCCGTGGGATTAATCGTATTGCTTTTCCACTCAATGATTGGTGCGATCTATCATATACCTGAACAAACCATTATCTTTATCGCATTATCAAATCTGTTGTATGGCGCGTACTCTTTTAGCCTTGCCATTCAAAAAGCGAAGAACATAAAACATTTGCAGCTTTTAGTGTTCGGCAATCTTTTTTGGGCGCTAGTCTGCGCTGGAGTGGTTGTTCAGTATTTTAACGTTGCAAGTCTAATTGGTGTTGCTTTTATTGTTTGTGAAGCTATGTTTGTCATCATGCTTGCCTATTTCGAATGGAAGTATAGGTATGAGCTGGTATCAGAGGACAGTTCAGCTTAATAGGCTGGGTTATTAAAGTTTGGCTCTGTTTTGTTTTTAACTTATTAAGATGACAAGAAAATAAGGAGTTGGCCACACACAACTGTGCGTCAGTTTACTCTGATTATTCACCATCCTTGGTGCGATAAAGTCTTACTGAATTTGCTTTAATGCGTTGTCGCCAAAGCCAACCAGTTGGTTATTTTTGAATACCAATGGCGTGCACTCATCTTTTGTTACTTTGCCGTCTGAGTGTTTACTGTTGGTTGCATAGTACAGCACTTGATAGTTATCGCCGTCTTTTGACACCAACTCGCTAAAATCAGGGGTTGCAAACATGTCTTTTACTGATGAGTAAGACGCGCCCATTTCAAGGTTGGCAATCTTGTCACGATTTTTACGCTGTTTATGTTCCCAGTTAGACGAGTTGTATTCAGAAGCCCAACTGTGCTCTACTTCACCGTCGGATACAGCAACGATACAGCCTGATAATAGAGTAGAGCTAAGCGCAGCCACTAACATTAATTTTTTCATTGTTGTTTTCCTTTTTAATTTTGTTGCTGAGCAAATAATGCAAACAGCCATTTGTTTTTGCTTGAATTATCACAAGAGTTGCAAACTCTTTGCCAACTAATAAAGTTTATAAATATCAGTTTGTTGCTGGTTTTTAATCAGTTTATAGTTGATGGTTTTCACTAACATTTAGTGATATCACTCACTAAAACAATAATCTAGACCACTCGGTTTCTCGTTGTCCCAGCCACAAAACTTTCAATATTAATGGCAATTTCGCCGACTAAACGTTCGATGGCCTCTTTACTTGCCCATGCCGTATGCGGTGTTAAAAGCAAGTTTTCCCCTTGGTATTGAACGAGAGGATTGCTTGCTTGCGCCGGCTCTTGAGTGAGGACATCCACAGCAGCACCAGCTATTTGTTTGTTAGTTAGTGCATCGACCAGCGCATGCTCATTGACTATTCCGCCTCTTGCGGTGTTGATAATATAGGCATGATTTGGAAGTAGGGCGAACTCAGCACTTGAAATCAGGTTTTCTGTTTCAGCGGTAAGCGGGCAGTGAATCGATACAATATCCGCAATCTGCAGTGCTTCTTCAAAAGCCATTCGTCCTGATCTAACCTCAGTTACGCCCCTACGTTCGGCAACAATTACCTGAGCTCCAAATGCTTGTGCGACTTTTGCAACGGCTTCTCCTAACGTTCCATGGCCTACGATCACAAAGTTTTTGCCTGCAATTTCGTTGATGCTGTAATCCAAACGACAAAACATGTCACTTTGTTGCCAAAGCCCTGCATGGCAGTCTTGCTGATAACGATGAATATTTGTCATTAAGTTACCAAGCATAGTAAAGGTGTGCTGCACTACAGAAGGGGTGGAGTAACCAGCCACATTGGCTATCGCAATTTGATGGGCTTTTGCAGCTGCTAAGTCGATGTTGTTGACGCCTGTGGCCGCAACACAAATCAATTGTAATTGTGGTAACGCCGCGATTGCTTGTTCAGTTAACTGTACTTTATTGGTGATGATGACTGCTGCATCTTTACAGCGTGTGATGATGTCCTCACTGGGTGTGGTGTCGTAAGACGTTAATGTGCCTAGTTTGGCAATGGGAGAAAGATCGGTTCCTGCAAGGGTTTTAGCGTCTAATACCACGATTTGCATTATTTTTATCCTTTTCTTGACTTTGGAGTTAACTCTAAGGTTTATACTTGTGATGTCGACTAGGATAATCTTCAGGACTTGGGAGTGTAAAGTGGTAAAGATTGGTGAGCTGGCAAAGCGGCTTAACGTATCAACTGACACGTTAAGGTATTATGAAGCAAACGATCTCCTACACCCTTGCACAAGGAGCGAGGGCGGGTATCGGTTGTTTGATGAGCAAAGTGAAAAACAAATGCGCTTTATTCTTCGCGCGAAGGAAGTGGGGTTCAGCCTCAAAGAAGTGCAAGACTTGCTGAAGATAAAGTTTGAAAAGCATCAGCACAGTTGTGAAGAAGTGAAAACGCTGACTATCACTAAACGGGATTTAGTGAGAGCGCGGATCGCTGAGTTACAAAAATTTGAACAATCGTTATCGACGCTAGCAGAGCAATGCTGCGGCGGTAAGGAAGCGGCAGTGAGCTGCTCGATTTTAACGGCCTTGGAGGCTATCGATGAATGAACTGATAGTAAATTTTTGGCAGCTATTTTTAGTATCTGCACCGTGGTTACTGCTTGGTCTAATATTGGCCGGGCTACTTAATGTATTTATTCCAAAAGATTTGTTGCAAAAGCATTTAGGGAAAGAAGGTTTTTGGACGACGATAAAGGCAGCGCTGATTGGGGCGCCTATGCCGCTTTGCTCTTGCGGCGTTATTCCTGCTGCGGTGGGACTGAGAAGAGCAGGGGGCTCGAAAAGTGCGACAACCGCATTTTTAGTCTCAACGCCTGAAACTGGAGTGGATTCTATCTCGGTTTCTTATGTGCTACTTGGTCCTTTTATGGCGGTGATTAGGCCAATTGCGGCTGTGGTTAGCGCAATTGCGGCTGGGTTGCTCGTTGGTAGTGAGAAAGATGATAAGCCTGTGGCGCTAAAGCACCTAAATACCTCAGAAGAACCAAGCGCGACTAGCGGTTGTTGTGACGCTAATCATCACTCAGAGCCAAAGCCTGCTGAAAAGCATCACAGCCATGATAGCTGTTGCGCCAGTACTAAAGTGGAAACCGTAAAAGTAAGCTCAAGCTGCTGTGCGCCTGCAGGCCCGCAATTAGCAATGGCAGGGGCGAATATGTCTTGTTGTGATACTACGGAGCCTACCGTAACCAGTTGTTGCGATTCTGCATCAGCCACGACAAATTGTTGTGAGCCTGCTCCTGTACCTGAAAACCAAGGGATTTTTGGTAAAATTGTAGAAGCTGTTAAGTTCAGCTGTAATCAATTACTGTCTGACACTGCAGTTTGGCTTCTTATCGGTTTATTCTTTGCAGCGTTAGTGCAAACCTTTGTGCCTGAGTCTTTCTTATCTCAGTGGGGCGACGGTATTATCGCCATGCTAGTGGTTATCCTTATCAGTATCCCAATGTATATTTGCGCCACTGCGTCAACTCCAATCGCTGCGGGTTTATTACTGGCAGGTGTGTCACCCGGTGCGGTATTGGTATTTATGCTCGCAGGTCCTGCAACTAACATCGCCACAATTGGGGTAGTTGGTAAAGAGTTAGGGCGTCGAGCCGTGTTTGCCTACCTAGGCGGCGTCATTGGGGTTGCACTTATCTTTGGCTATTTAACTGATTACTTAGTTAATACTTACGGTTTTGTGGTAACGCCAATGATAGGTGAAGAACACGAAGTGCTACCACATTGGTTAACAGTATCAATGGGCGCATTATTAGCAGCACTGTTACTAAGATTAGCTATACTCAAATTAGGTAAAGTTGTTAGAAGATAAACTATTGTGGTACTTTTTACCGTATTACAATTGCATGACGCTTAAGCATGTATTGTTCCAACTTGGTATATTGCCTTGGTGGTCAGACATGAAATGCTTAGCGTCTGTTTATTTGACACGATAGAATGCGTTCCAGTATTCGTTAATCCGACAATTTGAGAAGTAGAGTGGATAAATACGCTGACATTAGACCGTATAATGATGATGAAGTAGTGCCAGCATTGGCACGTCTACTAGGTGATGATCAATTTATTGATGTGATCGCCAAATATAACCTGCCAGCTTGGTTGAATGCTTGGCCAGCAATTGCACGCCCACTAGTAAGAATGAAACTAAAAAAGAAGTGGGGAGATTTTTGTACGATTGAACAAGTACAAGATGAAGTGGCGTACTATCTGCAAATTTTAATCAATAAAACGACGTCTAAAGTAACTTATTCTGGCCTTGAAACATTAGACTCGAATACCTCGTATTTATTTATTTCAAACCACCGTGACATCGTATTAGACCCTGCACTTGTTAACTGGGGTTTGCATCAGCAAGATATGCGTACGGTACGTATCGCTATTGGTGATAACTTACTGCAAGTACCTTATATCACTGAGCTTATGCGTCTTAATAAGAGTTTTATTGTAAAACGTTCGGCAAAGGCGCCGAAAGAAATGCTAAAAGCATTAACCCAGCTTTCAGCCTATATTTCTGATTCATTAAGTGAAGGTAACTCCATTTGGATTGCGCAAAAAGAGGGGCGTGCAAAGGATGGGGTGGATCAAACCGATCCGGCACTGTTAAAAATGCTACAGCTCAATGGTCGCAAACAGAAGCTAGATTTTTCAGATTATGTAAAGCAGCTCAGAATAGTGCCCGTTGCCATCTCCTATCAATATGAGCCATGCGCGGTTGCTAAGGCTAAAGAGCTATACCATAAAAAGCAGTTTGGCCAATATGTGAAAGCACAAGGTGAAGACATTGCCAGCATTGTCGAGGGCTTTAGTTCAGATAAAGGCCATGTGCATATCGCATTTGGCGACCCTATCACTGCGGATGTTGAAAACCCAGATGAGCTGGCGAATGTCATTGATAAACAGATTTTAGATTTATACTATCTGCATTCAACCAATCACCTAGCAGCAGGCGATGATGCGCAAGTTAGTCCAGAAGATAAAGAGGACTTTATCTCTAAACTAGAGTCTGTACCGGAAGAGCTGAAGCAATTGGTGTTGAGCATGTATGCTGAACCACTGCGTCGCAAAGGCATTTAATAGTAGTGAGCATGCGCAACCGTGGTGTTAAGTGGTTGCGCTTTTGTTCGGTTAATTAAGAACTTTATGATAATAAACGACTTCCATATCTCCTAAAATATCTTTGTGAAGCCCTTTTTTCACATAACTCATCCCAAGTTTTTTCATAATATTGATGGAGCCAAGGTTCTCTTCTTCAGCGATAGCGCTCAAGTGCGTCAAGGTAGGATTTGCTGCTATTAGGTCTGGAATAAGATGTTGTGCGGCCTCTGTTGCAAACCCTTTGCCCCAAGAAGCTTGTTTAAAACGCCAACCGAGTTCTAAATCCTGATCGTTTCTTTGTTCTGAAAAGAAGTTAGCAGGGCGAACCAAAATCCAACCAATAAATGCCTTGTTTGGCAGCTCGAAACAGCCCCAAAGCCCCCAACCTTTGATCTCGTCCGTATACTCGGTTAAACGTGGAATATATACGGCTTTTACTTCTTCAAGTGAGTTAGTCTGACCGCCTGTGATGTATTTCATTACTTCAGGGTCGCTATCAAGATCGGCGAGCAGCTGTGCATCTTGTGGGGTGAGTAGGCGATAACTCAGCCTTGCAGAATCCTTTACTTGCATTTTTTACTCCTAATGAAACCCAATAAAACTTTAGAGTACAAAAGCTTATGTCATGAGTAAAGATGTTGCATAAGTTTGCGTAGACGCCAGCCGAGCGCTTTACTAAAATACGCCGGCATTTTTAGATGGGGAACAGAGTGAATAATTCAGTACTAGCGCTTAGACAGCGTCAAATCGCTGCGGCTCAACGCGAATATAAGGCAAGGGGATCAAAGCTTGCGCGTTGTGAATGCTGCTTATTAGCCACGACTCTATGTATTTGTGATAAAGTCGAAGTGGCCAAAGCAGACTGTGCTGTGTGTTTGCTTATGTATCATAATGAAAGCTTTAAGCCCTCTAACACCGGACGCTTGATTGCCGATGTGATCCCAGATAATCATGCCTTTCGTTGGGACAGAACTGAGCCTGACGCTGCGTTATTAGCGCTTCTTTCGGATGAGCAGTATGCACCAATAGTTGTTTTCCCAGAGCAGGGCGTGGAGCCTGAACGGGTAATTACTAAGGTGGCCCGCACTGAAAATAAAACACCACTATTTATCTTTTTGGATGGCACATGGCGTGAAGCTAAGAAAATGTTCAGAAAGAGCCCCTACCTAGATAATTTACCTGTATTATCCATCGCCCCTGAAAAGCTCTCGGATTACAAGCTACGAGTCGCGCCGCATGAACATCAGCTTGGTACGGCAGAAGTTGCGTGTGTATTGTTTGCCGAATGCGGCGAGCAGGATGCGGCAGATAAATTAACCGCGCATTTTATCGATTTCAGAGATGCCTACTTAAAAGGTAAGCGCAGCAAACTGTAGGCTTAGCCTTAACTGTAGGTCGAGGTGTACCTCGACAAAAACAGTATTGTTCACGCGGTACAGCGAGCAAGATGTTGGTAGGTCGAAATTTATCTCGACAAAAAGCTGAATTGTTTACGCTGTACGGCCAACAAGATGATGGTAGGTTGAAATTTATTTCGACAAAAAACTGAGTTGTTTACGAAATACGGCAAGCAAGATGCCGGTAGGTCGAAATTTATTTCGACAAAAAGCTGAATTGTTTACGAAATACGGCAAGCAAGATGCTGGTAGGTCGAGATTTATCTCGACAAAAAACCATTGTTTACGCAGCACAGCAAGCAAGATGTTGGTAGGTCGAGATTTATCTCGACAATACAAACATCTCGACAACACAAACGCAATCTCACGCGATAGATAGGAACAAAATAAGAAGCGCGCGACCCATTGCTGAGTCGCGCTTACGGAATCTTCTAAATGCATCCTGCAAAGTTGAGTAGTTCAACGTCCTGAATCTTTCCTCTTCCATGGCATCGCTTGGTGTTCTCGTTTTGCGAATAAAGGCATCTAGCCCTGTGTCCATTTTCCTTTTACACGTCCGCTGTCTTATCCATTGCCATCCACTTGCTAAGAACAAGCCCTTGTTCTAATTGTCCCTATTTGCTACTTTCCAAAATAGCAGTGCCAATCATCACCTTGTTTTACCTTGGCACTTGGTAGCCTGAACGTGTTGCTTCAAGCTAGGTGTTGCGCTGTTAATTGCAACAATTGGCATCTCCTAAGCCACATTTTACCAGTACATCCGATGTACCTTCCTTCCTCATCCTTAACCACCTGCATATCCAATGCAGTAACGTTATCCCTCAACGTTTAGCCTCTCCCCTGAAGCAATCCTTAGATTCATCATGAATCTTAAATCCCTGTCCTTTAATGTAATCACACCATGTGACATACAATCTCGCTCGCTTTTCCCTATTTCCTTTAAGTGGGTGCTTATCCATTAGCAAGTCCTGCCCTGAGCGTATCCTGTGTATCCTTTATCTCTCTTCCTGAGATGTTGTTAAGTATAAGCAGACTAAAAAAAATCGGGAGCAGTGAAATTCAATCTTTTTTTCGTCTTTTTCTAGTAATAATAAATAACTTTATATTTTTTAATTGGTTACTTTAATTCCGAGTGTTATTTCAACACGTCTTTACTCAATTTCTGGTAGCTAAGTGAGATATATCTCACAGGTAATTCTCCCGTTTTCTACAACGCTAATTTTATCTTGAGCGTAGTTTCAAATATTCAGGGTGTAAAACGGCACAATTACAGGTAGAATTAGTTGATAATAATTATTGTTTACCTAATGGAGTCTTTATGAAAAAAGCACTTGTTACTATACTGGCAACGCTTACTTGCCTACCAGCAATGGCTGCAGAGGAAGTTAATATCTACTCGTTTAGACAACCTTTTCTGATCCAACCTATTTTGGATGACTTCACCAAGCAAACCGGTATCAAGACCAATGTGGTTTTTGCAAAAAAAGGCTTAATCGAGCGTGTTAAGCGTGAAGGCAAGCATAGCCGTGCTGATCTTGTACTCACTTCAAACTTCAGTGCGCTAATTCAACTTGAAGACGAAAACCTAACACAAGCAATTAACAGCGAAACCGTCACTAATAATATCCCAGCGAACTTCAGAGATCCTGAAGGTCAGTGGGTTGCGCTTACTAAGCGTGTGCGCAATGTATATTCCGCAAAAGACCGTGTCGGCAAGTTAGATGCGCTTACGTATGAAGCACTAGCGGATGAACAATACCGAGGTAAAATATGTACGCGCTCAGGTAAACATCCCTATAACCTTGGTTTAGTGGCGTCTATGATTGCCCATCATGGTGAAGCAAAAACCAAAGAATGGCTTGAAGGCGTGAAGAAAAACTTAGCTCGTAAGCCTCAAGGTAACGACCGTGCACAAGTCAAAGCAGTAAAGGAAGGACTGTGTGATTTGGCCATCGGAAACAGCTATTACTTCGGTAAGATGATGGAAGATGAGAAACAAAAAGCTTGGGCTGAAGCGGTGTATATTAACTTCCCAAATCAACAAGATCGTGGTTCACACATTAACGTTTCTGGTGTTGTCTTGACCAAGCACGCTAAAAATACTGAAAATGCCTTGAAACTCATTGAGTTTATGACCGACAATAAGGCGCAAAATATGTATGCGTCGATGAATATGGAATACCCGGTTAAACCTGGCGTCGAGTTATCGAAACTTGTGGCATCTTGGGGTGAGTTTAAGGAAGACAGCCTACCATTGTCAGAGATCAGTAAATACCGTCCGTTAGCGCTTAAGCTAATCGATGAGGTAAAATTTGACCTTTAATGCAATTATCATTTTCACTGTCTAAATGGCAGAGTTTCGCGTGGCTGATAGGGCTTAGCCTATCAGTCCCGCTGATATTTTTAATCTTTGAGTCGCTACAACCTGACTCCGAAGTCTTTGCTCATCTTTGGGATACCGTTTTGTGGGATTATGTCCGCAATACGATTTTGCTGATTGTGGGTGTATCTATCCTTTGCGCTTTGATCGCGCTACCACTTGGCTGGCTAACCGCGTATTGTGAATTTCCTGGACGGCGCTTTTTCGAGTGGTCGTTGATGCTACCCCTAGCGATGCCAACCTATTTGATTGCTTACGTGTATACCGATTTGTTGGATTATGCCGGGCCTGTACAAATAGCGCTGCGAGAGTGGTTTGGTTGGCAATCTCCAGATGATTATTGGTTCTTTGATATTCGCACTTTGTCAGGTGCTATCGTGATGATTGCACTGGTGCTTTATCCTTATTTGTTTTTGATTTTTAGAACGGCGCTAAGAGAGCAGTCGTTTAAGCTGGTGCAAGCCAGCCAATTAATGGGCAAGTCGCCTTCACAGAGCTTCTTTAAGGTAAGTTTACCTTTGTCGCGAGGGGCGATTGTGGCTGGGCTGGCACTGATCGCCATGGAAAGCATGGCAGATTTTGCAACCGTACATTATTTTGCCGTGAGTACACTAACCACCGCCGTTTACGATACTTGGTTGGGTTATTATTCACTGACTGCTGCGGCTAAAATTTCAGGCATTATGCTTCTGTTTTTATTTTTAGCCCTAACACTGGAGCGAGTGAGCCGCCCAACTCAGGTAGTGCATGAGCGCCAATCGAGTGTTAACAGTACCACGCTTTATCATCTAAAAGGCGCGCAGGCTTGGCTCGCTAGCGCTTTTTGTTGGCTTATTCTTATTGCGGCTTTTATCGTGCCTACATGGGTGCTTGCAGATTACGCCATCGACTATTTTGAACAAGCTTGGAATGACGACTTTTTCTTGTATGCGTGGCAAAGTTTAAAAATAGCGTTTTGGGTGAGCGTGGTATTAATTATCATGAGCATGCTGGTGGTGTTTAACCAGCGAGTTAGCAGTGGTAAACGCGTCACGCTTCCGGGCAAGCTTGCAAGTACCGGATATGCGCTACCGGGCACCGTACTGGCAATTGCAGTACTTATTCCACTCACTTTATTAGACGACAAGCTAAATACTTGGCTTGAAGGTACTTCATTTGAGCCAGGCTTGCTGTTCAGTGGGACGATTTTTGCATTGGTTTTTGCTTACGTAGTACGATTTTATGCAATTGCGCAAGGCGCGGTCGAATCGAGTTATCAGCGGATCAGCCCAAGTCTAGATATGGCGAGTTTTTCGTTGGGTCGCAATCGTTTCAAAACCATGTTATCAATACATTTGCCATTGCTGCGTCGCGGCATTTTAACCGCAGCGCTGCTGGTTTTTATTGAGTGTATGAAAGAACTTCCAGCGGCATTGTTATTACGACCCTTTAATTATGAAACACTGGCAACACACGTTTTCCAATATGTGAGCGATGAGCAGCTGGAGCTGGCTTCTGTCTCTGCGTTATTTATTGTGTTGGTTGGTTTAATTCCGCTTTATGTTGTAAACCGTTCTATGGAGCAGCGAAGTTAATGCATAGTTTAGTGCTTGAAAATCTCTCTTATCGCTATGACGGTGAAGCCGTTGTGGATAGCCTAAATCTGACCGTAGAACAAAACGAGATTGTTTGTTTGCTTGGTGCCAGTGGCTGCGGTAAAACTACCACGCTGAAGGCGATAGCGGGCTTGATTGAACCATTTCAAGGCGCGGTGAGTATTTTAGGCAAAGCCATGAATGGTAATGGCACTTTCGTACCTCCACAAAAACGCAATATTGGCATGATGTTTCAAGACTATGCGCTATTCCCACACCTCACTGTGGCGAAAAATGTCGCGTTTGGTTTAACCTCGAAAAGCAAGCGTGAACGTCAAGACCGAGTGGCTGAAATGCTCCATTTGGTGCAGCTGCAAGACTATAGCGACCGCTTTCCACACGAGCTTTCAGGTGGCCAGCAACAACGTGTCGCAATTGCGCGAGCACTGGCGTACAAGCCAAATCTGTTGCTGCTTGATGAGCCGTTTTCAAATATAGATGCCCAAGTGCGGTTTCAGTTAATTAACGATATTCGCCGTATAATCAAAGACCAGCAAGTTTCCGCGATTTTTGTTAGTCACTCGAAAGAAGAAGCTTTTGCTTTTGCCGATCGGTTGGCAATTATGGATAAAGGGAAGATCGCACAAGTGGGCGAGCCGAGAACGCTATTCCAACGACCAAAGAGCAAAATGGTTGCCGAGTTTTTGGGTCAGGGAATTTATATTCCTGCACAGCGAGTGAATGGCGCTTCGGTAGAAACCCAATTTGGTGCCGTAAAATCACTCGTTGAGCTCGGTAATATCGACGCGAAGGGCGAAATGTATGTGAGACCGCAGCACATCACGTTAGAAAACGCCGAGCTTGGCTGCGTTAAAATACTCAATCAGCGCTTTATGGGAACAGAGTACATTTACCGTGTTGCATTAGAGGGACAAGAGCTCGAAATACCGCATCCAGCGCATGAACCGCTCGACTTAAATCAACCAATCTCTTTAAAAATTAAAGCACATGCTGTAAATTTCTTTTCTTAATAGCAAATGAATAAACGCAGGGAGTAGAGCATGGCGCTTGCCCAATCAGGTGTGTGTGCTGAAGCCAATTTGCACGGCTTACACTTGTTCTTCAATGTGCTTGAAGGGCAAGACGAGGCGCTAAGAGCGACGCTCGCCAATTGTGGACGCTTGCAAGAGGAGTTAGAAGATAGATTCTCTGAATCTATGCTGTCGAGCTTTGTCGCGGTAGGTGCGCAATACTGGCCGCACATTTATCCTGAGTTTATTCCTCAAGAGCTGAAAAGCTTTCCACATATTGTTGAGGCTGAGCACACAGTGCATACTCAGCCTTTTGACTTGCTTTACGTGATCCGCTCCGACCGAGAAGACGTTAATCATATCTTTGCTCAAAGTGTGCTACATATGCTAAATGGCCTAGTCGAAATGGTGGCACATGTACGCGCATTTCGTTTCTTAGATGGTCGTGATTTTAATGGCTTTATTTATGGCGCAGACACCCCTAGAGGGCGCAACAAACGGGAAGTTGCACTTGTGCACAACCCGAATGCAGCCGACCACCTTGGTAGTTATATTCACGTACAGCGGGTGAAGTTTGATTTACTGCGCTGGCAGGCGTTGCCGCTCTCTGAGCAAGAGCAATTGATGGGGCGTACACGTCTAGACAATGACCTAATTGAAGATTGCGACCCCTGTAATCATGCGGCATTAACCGAATTGAAAGACCTAAATGGTAATGCGCTACTGCTTAACCAAAGCATGCCATTTGGTGATGTATTTGAACAAGGAAGCTTGTCGCTAAGTTGCAGTGCCAAGGGCGATGCTTTTGAGCAGGTACTTAGAAGCCGATTGGGTGAAGGGGATGAATACGACCCCATATTGGATTATTCCAGTGCCGATATGGGTTCCGCGTTTTTTGCACCCTCACTAGAGTTTTTGGCGGTGATGGCAAAAATGCCAGAGTAAGTTATCTGCCACTTTACATCTCCAAAGCCCATCCATGCATGGGCTTTGACTTGTTTCGCAAGCGTTTGTTGCCGTTACAACATATACGGATTTTTCGCAGGTGATCCGTTACTAACTACAGGTCTTGATTGAATATCCTCTAGCTTGTGTAAAATGTCTTTTAGCTGTTGCTGCTGGACTTGTTCAGCACTTGAGTTTGCCAAGGTATTTGTCAGCAAAGTGGTGACGGCTTCAAGCGCTTTTGCACTGCTATCATCAATGTGATTGTCGACTTGAATATGCGGTTGTGCCACCGCTTCTAAGCGCTCAGACAGGTTTTCAAATAGCGTATTTTGCTGCTGACCTTGTTGACCTAATGCTTGTTGTATTTGCGCTTGGGTGCTGAGCAAGTCATTGAGTTTGCCAAGGTTAGTGAGTAGCTGCTCATTGTTCGCTGTGTGTTTGATAGTGTTTTGCAGCCCCGCAATTTCCTCTGCGACTTGTTGCTGTGAAGCTATCAATTGCTTTAGCGGTGTAGCGTAAGGTTGCTGCGTTAAGGCCTCACGTAGCTCAGTTAACTGCGTGGCAAACTCTTGCTCGTTAAGCACTTGAGCCAATTGTTGCAACAGCGCACTGTAGTCAAAGCTAAGCTGCTCTTTATCGAGTTTAGCGGCGATTTGCGAAAGGGATTTATTGACAAAGCTTAGTTGTTCAACTGCCAGCTGCGCTGGGCTTCCCTCATCGCTATTGCGGTGCAGGCGGGCATATTCGGCCTTGATGTCATGCCAGCGCGTTGCTTCTTCAGCCGTTAAGGTACCGCGTAATTCAGCCAGTTTCAGTAAGTTTTCTTCGCTGCCTTTGCTAAGTGTTTGTGCTTCTCCGCGATAGTGATCTTGAATTAGATTTTCAAGTTCACTGTCATTCATGGCAGCAACCACCTTTTCAGCCATCTTATTCATGTTACGGTAACTGCCTTGTAGCTTAAACGGCGGCTCGGTTCGATAGTTATCATCTTGCGCTGCTGAGGCAATGTATTGGGCATTTACTTTGAGCACGGTGTTGCGAATGGTGAGCAGCTTTTTCAGTACGCTGACAATTTCATTCACTTGCGCTTGAGAGTAATTAAATTCCAATTCATTGATGGAGATGCTTTCTCCGTCGGCAATGCGCACTAGCCTGTATAAGTCTTCCATACCACGATTGGCAAGGGGCCCAAGCACTGCATTGGAAGTGAGCGTAT
The DNA here is from genome assembly GCF_004208845.1 of Pseudoalteromonas sp. CO348. Lineage (NCBI taxonomy): Bacteria > Pseudomonadati > Pseudomonadota > Gammaproteobacteria > Alteromonadales > Pseudoalteromonadaceae > Pseudoalteromonas > Pseudoalteromonas sp. CO348. The sequence continues at coordinate 57,123 of NZ_SGPI01000010.1, forward strand.
TTTCAATAAAGCTCATGGCAAATTCTTGTTCGCAGCCACTGAGAGTGTCACCGAGGTTGTAAATATCCGCACGGTTGGCAAGCATATCTGGGATCTTAAAGGATTCACCGGACTCGGTGTAGGGGTTTCCTGCCATCACAACGGCAAATTTTTTGCCTCTCAGATCATAGGTTTTGCTGCGGCCATTCCACACCCCGTCTATGCGTCTTGAACCGTCACATAAAGAGATGAACTTTTGTAAAAATTCGGGGTTGGTGTGCTGAATATCGTCAAGGTACAGCATCACATTATTGCCCATCTCAAAGCTTTGGTTGATCTTCTCAATTTCTTTTGCGGCAGTCGCGTTGATGGCTTGAGCTGGATCTAAAGAAACTTGGTCGTGACCAATGGATGGGCAGTTGACCTTAACAAAGGTGAGTCCTAAGCGGTTGGCCACATACTCTATTAACGTGGTTTTACCATAGCCCGGTGGAGAGATAAGCAGCAACATGCCCATTAAATCGGTGCGTTTATTGTTTCCTGCTGCCCCTATTTGTTTTGCTAAGTTATCGCCGATAATAGGGAAGTAGACTTTGTCAATCAGCTGGTTACGTACAAATGAGCTTAGTGGTCTGGGTTTAAACTCATCCAATTGCAAGCGCTGCTTTTGTGCCTCAAGCACTTGTGCTTTTAATTGTTGGTACTGTTTGTAGGCCGGAACATGAATCGTGAGATACTCGTTACTACGGGAAAAAAAGTCTGCGTAATCTAGGTGTAGTACTTGGTTCTCGATACGTGGGTGTTGGCCCATTAAACCTGAAATTTCGGTTTTTATTTCGGCTTCTTTGACTTGGTAGGTGATATCTAACTGGGTGGAAAGCAAAATGCAGTTAGCGGCCTCAAGCAAGGTCTCAGCACTTTCATTTTGCTTACTGCCATAGGCGCGCAGCCAGCTGCTTAACAGGCGGCATTTGTCCGCAAGTTTAGTCAAATGTGTTAATGAGTCTTCAAGCTGTTGCCAAACGCCTTTGGCCTTTGCCATCGAGATAAACTGCTCGCTGGTGTGTTTTGCAGGTGAAGCTAAGTCAAATTGTCTCGGCTTGACTTGCTTGGCAAGGGCTTTAATTAAGTAAGTAGCGCTTAATTCGCCTGAAAAGCGGTGTAGCTCGGTTAAATAGCTCGATAAATTTTGTTGGCAAAATGCCGTGATCTTTTCACTCAATTCTTTGCTTAGCTGTTGGCTAAAACTATGGTCATCTAACTTCGTTGCCATCAGCTCTGCTTGTGTGGCCTGAAACGCCAATTCAGCTAGCTCAGCCTTGCTTTGTTGAGTATAAAATAGTTGTGCCGCAATTCGACAGCTGGCAGGGTAGACGAGTAACTCAAGCTGTCGTTTTTGTTTTAGTAAATTAGCTAAGATCAGGCTGGCATCTTGATCATGAATGCCTTTTTCATAGCCTTCTTGATATCTGGGTTCTGCAAATTTTTGTACGATGGGCAGTAAACTTCCCTCATCAACGGCAAGTTCTAGACCTGCTTGGCTAAAGGCGTTGCCGTCTTGTTCTGCAGCTGCTAATACTTGAGCTGCAAGGTATTCGCCTCGATATAAGTGACGATTTTCTGAGATCAGGTTTTGCTGCCAGTACGTGCTTGCGTCATTGAGTTGTTGATTGACCTTGGCGTCAGGGATGGTATCAAAATACTCAGTGCCAGTGAGGTGTAACATCAGTTGTTCACCACGAGGCAGCAAAGTCAAATCAAGGATTTGTTTATTGAAACTAAACGCATGTTTGCCGACTTTAACGGTATTGCCACCATCAATGTAAATATCTTGCTTGTCTCGCAAAGCGCGGATCGCTTGATCTTTGCAGGCCTTGAGTTTGGCTTGAATATCATCCGCCTTCACTTCATCGCTTAGGCTTTTTAGCTCTTGCGTTAAATCGCGAAGCTTGCCAATCATAGGGTCGGAGGCAAAATAGCTATTGATGTCATCTAAGGTTTTAAAACTTTGCGAGCGTCGCGTCACCCCTTGTAAAATCCGCTCAGCTGCGTTTGCTAGGCTCAGCGCGCGGCGCTGTCTTTCGTCAATGAGCTGCTGTTTGTGCGCCTCAAAGCTTTCATAAACGTCATCACGTTTAGCCAAGATCTCCGTTAAAAACTCATCATACTGACTAAATTGAGACTCGAGCTCTTCTAATTGGATAAGTAAGCGAGAGAGCTGGTCGTCACATTGCTCTGGGGTTTTGGCAGCGCTTAGACCGCTGGTAATACTTTGGCTGAAAAGCTTAAAACGAGCCGCGAATTCGGCTTTTGCTTCAACACTGCCCACGCTCTTTTTCTGAATTTCTAACGCTGCTTTGGCGCGGTTTACTTGACCATAAATGGCGCTGACATCTTCCAAAATTTTAGTGCGAATGCGGCTATCGTCAATATCGAGATCCAGCATGGTATGGTTGAGCAAATCAAGTTCGGCGCTTAAGGTTTCCAAGGTCGCCAAAAAGCCGTTAAGCTCTGTGACACTCTCTGTTTGCGCTCTGGCTTGCTCTAAGGAGTCTAGCTGCTCGTAGTAGGGCACCAAAGCACTATCTTGCTGCAAAAACTCCGCGGTTTTATGGCTTAAGCTTAAGGTTTGCTCATCAACCTGCTGCTGCATGGCAGATAGCGCGTCAAGATTGATATACTTCACTTCTTCAAGGCTTATCACTTTGCCTTTTAAGCGTTTGAGAGATTCTAAGCTCTGAACGAATTGCTCTGCTGTTTTAAAGCTATCTGGTCTCACCTCGCGAAGCACATCTTGCATGGCTTGCTCTATTTCGGCTTCTGCGCGCCGAGCGTCGGCCTCAATTTGGCTTACCTTTTCAAATTCGTCTAGTACCTGCTCCGAGGTTTCAAAGATTTCATGCAGTTTTGCTGTGACATCTGCAAAGTCCGCTTCAGTAAGCCAATGATAGCGGTCTAAAATACTGCGGGTGAGGGCAATTAAATCTTCATAATGAAAGACAGTGGGGCTTTGTTCGTTGATGGCCTTGAACACACTGTATAAATCAGAGATTGCGCGTACTAAATCCGGGTTGCCAATTCGGCCAAATAAGCCGGTTGCGCGAGGGGCTTGTGCGGCAAACTCGCTGCCACAAAATGGGCTTTGCCAGATCTGAATAGGGTGCACGCGCTCAGGCTCAGGCTCTGCTTTAAAGGTTAGCGTTAAGCCATCGTCATAGATTCCATAGCCATGACAATAAATGGGATTTTGCAGGTTTTTCTCAATAATATTGTAAGAGAAAAGTGCGTAACGACCCTCGTTTGGTTCGTAGAAGATATACAGTACATCTTCACCATTGGGTGATTTTATCTGGCGATGGAATATTAAATCGTCCAGTTGGTCGTCAAAATAGCGTGTTTGCCCTGATTGTAAATAATAGCCACCAGGAAAAATAATCCCTTGGTTCTCAGGTAATTGAACACAGGCACCACCCAAAGCATCTTGGCGCAATACCTGCTGGGTGCGGCAATTATAAATAAAATAACGCCACTGTTTTTCACGGTAGGGAAGTAACTTTACCAACACCATTTCGCCAACTTCGGCAAAACGTAAATCGCAATCTGCGAGTGATTGACTGGCGTCATCAACGGCTTCTTGATAAATACCTTCACCGCTTTGGGTATTGTTTTCTATTTTTACGGTGAGTTTGCCACCCGACACTTCAATAAACACTTTGTCGTTTACATTAATATGTGGGTGACGGCCTTCGACGTGATCGGCGCGATCGGTTTTTTGCCACTCAAAGTCAAAGTTTTCCACCTCACCTAGGTCACGCTCTCCTCGGTTATCAATGTAATCTAAGGTTTCGTCTTTGGCGACTTGCCAGCGGAATACACGAACATCGGAGAGCTTTTCGCCAATCTGAAATAGTGCAAAAAGCTTGTTTGATTTAACAAATAGGTGTTGTAGACGGGTGTCTTTGTAATACGTGTATAGTTCGTCAAAGTCCCGTAAGAAACGTTGGTCAGTGAGAAATTTGGTTTCTTGCGGGTAAGGTTCTATTTCGTAATGGTCTTCTTGCAAGTGTAGCTTTTGTACGGTGAATACATCACTGACTTGGGTATTTTGTTTAAGCCCCATAAAGACATTATAAGCAAAGATAAGCTTGTCGCCGATCAGCACGATGTCGCGCGGTACGCAGTTATGCTCAGTACGAACTCTTGCTCGACCTTTCACTTTAAGCTCAGTGCTGCCAAAAGTGTCAACACGCTGTTGGTTGAGTTTATCTATCTGACTTTTCAGTTCACTGCCAAAGTTACTAAGCCGGCGTTTAATCAGTTGATAAGAGTCTTGTTCGAGCGTTCGCTCTGGCGCTTGTTGTGTTGCTTCCGTCATTCTATGCTTTCCTATGTGCGCTGTCGCAAATGGGGGAGAGGAGCCAAGAAGATTGACTCCTCAGGGTTAATTACTCTAGAGGTTCGCTTTGTTTACTGCCATTTAACGAGCCGCCAAGTAACTTGAGTAGCTGCTGTTTGTCCGCATCTGAGCTATTGCTTAGCTGTTGGAAGAACTTACTCATGTTGATGTTTTTTAGCGTTTCTGACGACGCATTAGCACCAGCCAACACCCCTTTTAGGTCGTCCATCAAATTACGTTCACCGTTTAGGTGATCTTTAAATACGGTTTGTACCGTCTTACTTTCGCCGACTAAGCCGTCAATTGACTTGCCCACTGTGATGGCATTCATAAACTGGTTAAAGAACTGGCCGTCGCCGCCCATAAAGTTGATATCAGCACCGCTCAGTGCTTTACCTAATACTTCAGCCTGACTCGCAGAAACCTGCTTGTTCGCCTCGATACTCGCAAGCGTCAGCTCTTTTTGTTGGTTTAACTGTAGCGTGAAGCCTTCGTATTCACGGGCGTCTTTATCCATCTTATTCAGTGCTTCTAGCTTCTCTGTAAGACCTTTGGCTTCTGCTGACATCTTACGTTCAAGGTTGATAGCTTCTGCTTCACCTTGTTTTTCAATTGCCTCAGCCATTGCTGATTGAACCTCAGCTTCTGCCAAACCAATTTCACGTTTGCCTTGCGCTTCGGCTTCACTTTGCTTCTTGGTTGCCTCTGCCATTGCTGCTTGTACTTCGGCTTCGGCGCGGCCAATATCACGTTTACCTTGTGCTTCGGCTTCTAGTTTTTGCTGTAGCACTTTAGCGTCTGTTTCGCCTTGTATCGCACTAGCAGCGGCTTTTGCCTTGATGATATCTGCTTCTGCAAGACCAGGTGCTGCCGCTTCAACTTGGGCAGCCTCGGCAAGAATTTTCTTCGACTCTGCGGTTTGGTTCGCAATACGTAGTTCTGCTGCGGCCATTTTTTCCATTTCACGGGCTTTAAATTCGGCAGCTTGCTCTTTAGCTTTAGCCGCTTCAATATCTTTAACCAACGCTTCTTCGGCCTCAGCTTGAGCAAGAATAATTTTTGCTTGTTTTTCACGCTCGGCTTCAGCAATACATTGCACGTCTTTGATGCGCTCTTGTTCCTCGGCAACGGTTTTCTCAACGGCAACCCGTTCGCGTTGGACATCGGCGATTTCTTTTTGCTCGACTTCCAGTGCTTTGGCTTTTTGGATACGTAAAATTTCGGTTTCGCGTTCGCGCTCAATAATTTCAATCTGGCGAGAACGCGTGACTTTTTCTTCTTCGATGCCGAGTAAGCGAAGGCGGTTTTGCTCTGCAACATCGATTTCACGCTGTTTATTGTGCTCTGCAATTGCGATCGCTTCGTCCGCTTTGAGGCGTGCTTCTTCGGCTTTTAAGCGCTCTTCATGCTTAACACGTTCAGCTTCTGCGGCTTCGCGGGCGCGCACCGACTCGATTTCACGGCGTTGTCTCGCGCTGGCATCTTCTCGTTGACGCTCGACTTCTGCGGCTTTTTCAAAGGCTGCTTGGTTTTGGTTGTCGATTTGCGCTTTTTCATCACATTTAAGCTGGTTAGTTTCCACGTTTTGGCGTGAGGTCTTTTCGGTAATACGGCGAATACCTTCAGCGTCAAGAATGTTATTTGGATCTAACTTGTCGATTGAAGTTTGTTCAAGATAGTCAATTGCCACATCTTCTAACGTATAGCCAGATAAATCTTGTCCAATCACTTCTTTAATAGAATCTCGGAACTCATTACGATGTGTAAATAGTTCCTCAAAATTCATGCGCTTACCAACGGTTTTCAAGGCTTCGGAGAATTTTGCCTCAAATAATGCTTGCAAGGTTTCTGGTGCCGATGCGCGGGCGCAGCCAACTTGTTTTGCAACGCGTAGGATGTCTTCTTTGTTTTCGTTTACGCGAATGTAAAAAGTGATGGCGATGTCAGCACGGATATTGTCTTTACAGATCAGGCCGCTATTTTCACGACGCTCCAATACCATGCGGTTAGTTGAAATATCCATGACTTCCATTTTATGGATCACAGGTAGCACAATGCCGCCCGTTGTCGTGACATCTGGCTCGTTTTTCATCTTGTTAATGATCAATGCCTGACCTTGTTCAACCTTGCGGTAGAACTTTCCAATCAGAAGTAGAATGGCAAAAATAATGACGATGGATATGCCCACGATTGCGAGCACCGGTCCGAGGTTGTTTAGAAATTCCATGTTTTTTCCTGCGTTGCGCTATGTTGTTTGAGTTGGTATTAGCTATGCCAACTCGTTCCTAAATTCCGTTATTTTTCGTACTATTACCAAGGTTTAGCCACAATCGTGTAGCTATGTGTAAGGGTGTCATGTTCGATAAGTAAAGCACTGTCTCCTAGTGTGAAAGTGTTATCTTCATCCGAGCGCACTTCGATAAGTTGCTCCGTTCCTTGAATAAATACTCTGGCTTGACCGAACGTGTTGCTAACCCTTGATGTTGCAATAACGCATTCGAGCCCAACCAGCGCTTGCTTAGAAGTGGTTTCTTGGCTTTCGAAAAAGCGTCGTAATGGCCTTACAATGACGGCTGTGAGTGGTAATGCTGCAATGAGGCTGGCAAGCATAAATACCGTGCCCATCAGGTAGTAAAAAATGCCATTGCCTAGTAGGTAAGCAAAAAACTGTTGCACATAAATACTGATAATCCAGCCCAGCGCGATGATTAAACTCAATGAAATACTCACAGGGACGCCGCCAAAAGCGACTTCCCAAAAAGAACCAGAGCTTGCGCCTTCGGCTTCAATATCAACATCGCCTTCTAAGATATCGATATCAGCAAAACCGAGTAAAGCAATTAACCAGAACAACAGCACTATCAGTAATAGTGTTGAAAAAATAACAGTGGGAAACGTAAATGCAGTATTTAAAAATTCCATTGCTGATCCTAGTTCCTTGTATTTCCTTTTAAGCGGTTAAGTCAGTGAATTGTCCACTCAGCGCCGCAAGGTGTCTTTGTGTTTATCAAGCGGTGAGTTCCGCATCATAGAATGTGAGATGATTGAGTGAAGCGAATAGCGTTCGTGTCCGGTAAGACGGAGACACTGTAGGAAACAAATCCGAGAAGCTAATCAATCAGCTTAAAAACCATCCATGCGTAGTGAGAAAACCTCACATGCGTTTCTAAAGTTGCCACAATTAGACATATTATGTCAAACGTTTTTTGCTGTAAAGATAAGCAATTTATTCTGTTTATCGTGATAGTGGGGAAGCGTGTTCGTAGAAGCTAGAGTATCAGAGTATGTGCTAACCTGTGAGTTAGCACCGATAAAAATAATAGACTAAACGTTATCGAACAGGGTTTTTACTTTATCTAAAGTAACGTCGATTTCAGATACTTTGGCAGGGGCAATAAAAATCGTGTCATCGCCAGCGATGGTACCTAATACGCCATCTGCGGTACCTAATGAGTCAAGTAGCCTCGCAATTAACTGTGCAGCACCGGGACTGGTTCGAATAATAATCATCATTTCGTTGTGCATAATATCAACGACTAACTGACGCAAAGGGCTTTTTGCTGTTGGCACGCTCATTTCAGCGGGTAAGCAGTAAACCATTTCTTGCTTGGCATTGCGGGTACGCACAGCACCAAACTTGCTCAGCATGCGCGACACTTTGCTCTGACTGACGTTGTCAAACCCTTGTTGTTTTAGAGCATCAACAATTTCACCTTGAGAGCCAAAGTTTTCTTCTTTTAAAATGGCTTTAAATGCTTTGATCAGTGCTTCTTGTTTTTCTTGCGGCTGCATAGTCTGTCTTCTTTTACGGCTAATCTTTAAATTCTACACAAAACCGCCGAGATTCCCAAATTTGCGCGATCAAAATGGCAGTCGTAAAGCATAAGTGTACAAAGTGTCGCGATCTTTACACTTTTATTTAAGACATTAGTCAAAAAATCTCGAAAATAACCGTGATTAATTTGTGTTTAACAGCGCTTTTCATTATCTTTACTGCACACTCAATTCCACCTTCAAATTATGGAGAATTCAAATGAAAGTTGCTGTATTAGGTGCCGCTGGCGGTATCGGTCAAGCTCTATCTTTATTGCTTAAAAATGGTCTTCCAGCTGGCTCTGAGTTAGCGCTTTATGACGTTGCACCTGTTGTACCTGGTGTTGCAGTTGACTTATCTCACATCCCAACTGCGGTAAAAGTAGCGGGTTATGGTAAAGACGACCTAGACCCAGCTCTTGCTGGTGCTGACGTAGTGCTTATCCCAGCTGGTATGCCTCGTAAGCCTGGTATGGACCGTGCTGACCTATTCAACGTTAACGCAGGTATCATCAAGACACTTGCTGAAGGTATCGTTAGAAGCTGCCCTAAAGCACTTGTTGGTATCATCACAAACCCAGTAAATGGCACGGTACCAATCGTTGCTGAAGTGTTCAAAAAAGCAGGTACTTATGATCCAGCTCGCGTATTCGGTGTAACAACGCTTGACGTTATCCGCGCTGAAACCTTCATCGCAGAGCTTAAAGGTCTAGACGTTGCTGAAGTTAAGATCCCAGTAATTGGTGGTCACTCAGGTACTACAATTCTACCTCTACTTTCTCAAGTTGAAGGTGTTGAGTTCACTGATGAAGAAGTTGCTGCACTAACGACTCGTATCCAAAACGCGGGTACTGAAGTGGTTGAAGCTAAAGCGGGTGGCGGTTCAGCTACACTTTCAATGGGTGCAGCAGCAGCACGTTTCTGCTTCTCGCTAGTGAAAGGTCTACAAGGTGAAGAAGTACTTGAGTACGCATACGTTGAAGGTAACACAGGCGATGCAACATTCTTTGCACAGCCAGTTATCCTTGGTAAAAACGGTGTAGAGAAGTTACTTCCTTACGGTGAGCTAAGCGCGTTTGAGCAAAAAGCAAAAGACGACATGCTAGCGACACTTGAAAAAGACATCAAAGAAGGTGTTGATTTCATGGCGTAAGCCAGATTGATACAAAAAAACCAGTCGCTTCACAGTGACTGGTTTTTTTATGTGTGATTATTCTTAGTGAAGAATACGTGCTCTAATAGTTCCTTCAACTGCACTTAACTCTTTCAACGCCACTTCAGAGTGGTCGCTATCGACGTCGATAACCACGTAACCAATAGATTCATCCGTTTGTAGGTATTGCGCCGCAATATTGATACCGTGCTGAGCGAACGCTTGGTTGATTTGCGTTAGTACGCCTGGGCGGTTTACGTGTACGTGTAATAAACGACTTCGGTTTGATAATTCAGGTAGAGAAACCTCAGGGAAGTTAACAGCCGTGACTGTTGAACCATTATCTGAATATTTCGCCAACTTACCCGCGACTTCCACACCGATATTTTCTTGTGCTTCTTGGGTAGAACCACCGACGTGTGGTGTTAGCAGCACATTGTCAAACTCGCGTAGTGGTGAGACGAATTCTTCATGATTAGATTTTGGCTCAACGGGGAATACATCAATAGCAGCGCCGGAAAGCTTCTTGGCCGCCAATGCTTCAGCTAAGGCGTCGATATCAACAACCGTTCCACGTGATGCGTTAATTAGGATTGCGCCTTGCTTCATCACTTCAATTTCAGCCATGCCGATAAGGTTTTTGGTCTGTGATGTCTCCGGTACATGCAAACTGACCACGTCCGCTCTTTGTAACAATTGCGTAAGCGTGTGTAACTGCGTTGCGTTGCCGAGCGTGAGCTTATCTTCGATGTCATAAAACTCGACGTTCATCCCGATATTCTCAGCCATAATGCCAAGCTGGGTGCCAATGTGACCATAACCAATAATACCTAGCGTTTTACCACGAGCTTCGTATGAACCGTCGGCAGATTTATCCCACTCACCGCGATGCGCCTTTGCGTTGCGCTCAGGAACACGGCGCAGTAACAAGAGAATTTCACCCAGTACAAGTTCAGCCACAGAGCGAGTGTTAGAAAATGGCGCGTTGAATACGGCGATACCACGTTTTTTAGCGGCATCCAAATCCACTTGGTTGGTGCCGATGCAGAAACAGCCAACAGCGACCAGCTTTTCAGCTTGGTCTAATACTGCTTCCGTAAGGTGGGTACGCGAGCGGATCCCGACAAAGTGAGCGTCTTTGATCCGCTCGATCAGCTCAGGCTCCGGTAAGGATGTTTTAACGTAGTCTATGTTGCTATAACCGTTGCGCTTTAGCGTCTCAACGGCGCTTTGATGCACGCCTTCTAACAACAAAATTCGAATTTTATCCTTTGATAACGAAACCTTGCTCATCTGTAATCTCACTAGTTGATTTTAGGCCCTTCTGGAGTGCCTGTTATTACAACGTCAGCGCCACGCATGGCAAATAAGCCATTAGTCACGACGCCAACAATCTGGTTAATTTTTTCTTCAAGCGCTTTTGCTGCGCTAATTTCTAGGCCATGCACATCAAGAATGACATTGCCGTTATCAGTGATAACGCCTTGGCGGTAAACTGGATCGCCACCTAATTTTAGTAACTCTCTTGCCACGTAACTACGCGCCATTGGGATCACTTCAACTGGTAGTGGAAATGCGCCTAGCGTCTCAACATGCTTTGTATTATCAACGATACAAACAAATTTCTTGGCAACGGCTGCAACGATTTTCTCGCGCGTCAGTGCTGCGCCACCGCCTTTTATCATTTCGTTGGTGCTGTTGATTTCATCTGCGCCATCAACATATACCGCAAGCTCTGACACATCGTTTAACTCGAAAACTTCAATACCAAGTGCTTTTAGCTTCTCTGTTGAAGCTTCAGAGCTTGATACTGCCCCTTTGATTTGATCCTTGATACTGCCAAGCGCATCAATAAAGTGGTTTACCGTCGAGCCTGTGCCAACCCCAACAATGGTGTTTTCTTCTACATAGTTCAAAGCTGCCCATGCTGCGGCTTTTTTCATTTCATCTTGAGTCATAACGCTACACTTAGTTGTCATTGAAGTTGTATGGAGTATAACTCAATCAAAGTGTCAGCGTCATGGTCAAAAGCGCCTCAAAATGCGCTTAACTGTTTGCCTGCTCAATTATTTTTTGGCCAAGTGTATAGTTGGGTTGGAGTGAGGATAGTTGGGAGCGGTACATCCCAAGCTGCTGTTGGTAAGCTTGGAACTTGCTGGCAATCATGAGCAAGGCCAACAAGTGCTGGTTTAGCTCGCTGCTCAGCGTAGTGTAACGCTAATGTTCTATCGTAGTACCCACCGCCCATACCGAGGCGATTACCTTGCTCATCAAAAGCAACCAGAGGCATCAACAGTAAATCCAATGATGCAAGCGGTGCCACAGCTGAACAATCTAACTTAGGTTCCAAGATAGCATAGCGATTTGCCTTCATGGGTGAGTTTTTTTCATACTTCTGGAAGAGTAAATTTGCAGGATTGAAGGGGTGGATTACGGGTAAGAAAACCTGGTGTTTTTTGTCCCAAAGCGATTGAATTAAAAGGGATGTATCTAGTTCGCCATCGTTTTGAATATAGACCCCTACATTGGCATTTTCTGGGAGGTTTATTTGTTGAAAAAAATTAATATTGAGATGCGCCGCAGCTGTTTTCTGTTGCTCTGCTGATAGCGAGTTTCTTGCATTTCTAATCGTTTTTCTCAAATTAGCACGAGTAACTTGAGATTTATTTATGTTGTTATTAGTTTTATTCATTCTAACGCGAGCCACTCAGGGAAAAACAAACTTACACCAAGCAGAATAAATAAAATAATTAATACAGCGAGCAGATAATATAGCCAAGTCTTAGATTTAGCCGGAGGGCTAGGCTCAAAGTCCAGTTCATCAAATAGCTCCTTCGTCTCCCATTCTTCGTCTGTTGTATCTTCTATTTTAGTATGGGGAGTTGGTGCTACGCGTTGCTCGAGCTCCTCTAATCGCTCTTCGATGCGTATTAGACTGCTTGTGATGTAATCCAGCGCTTCAAATACGCGCTCTTGATCTGCGTTGGTAGGGGTCGCGGCTGTTTGGCTTTGCAGCTTGGCATTGATCCCCGCGCTTGCAAGTAATTTTACCTGTTTTAGCGCTTTGGCTTTATCTGCAGGAGCAAACAAGTTTTTGCCAGCGTAAAATTGCTGGATCTTTGAAGGTGAGGTTTTCAACCTGTCTGCCATTGCGATAGCGGCGCTTTGTTGATCCTTACCGTCGGCCATGCCAACGAAGACGACTTTAAACTGCTCGTTCATGGTGCGTGCCTAAGTTGTAGAGAGATAGTATTGAGTATATCTAGATTATAGGTAACTGTAGAAGGATAAAAGGAAATTTTTACAATCTGGTGAGCATTAAGATAAGTGACCGCTTGCGCGGCCACAATGGGTCGGAAATTTAGTAAAGTGCTGACTGATCCGCTTTGGGGGTTGTTTTTAAGATAAATTCGCGGAGATCTTCGTTCGACTTTTGTAAATCTTCATGACGCAGGTACATCATGTGTCCGGAGCGGTAACCTTTAAAGCTTAAGCGATCACGCATTTTTCCGCTCGGATCGAGTTGCCACATATTGTACTTGGCATCAAAGTAATTCGTTGCGCCATCGTAATAGCCAGATTGGATCATCACGTTTAGGTAAGGGTTTTGTGCCATTGCTAATCGTAATTGCTCACCGACATTATTATCGCTGTTATCCCAAGGGTAAACTGAACCAAACATATTATATTTTACATCGGTTTTATAGTTGAGCTCCGTTGCGAAGTAATGATTAATCGCTGGCGTAAATGAGTGCAACCAAGAGGTCAGCTCAGGCCAATAATCAGGGCGAGAACCTGCGTCTCTTTTATCAATACCAAGATAGCGTGAGTCCAACCGACCAAGCGTATAGCCACGCTCACGCAATAGCTCTTTCCAAAATGCCGCAGTAGGAATATCTAGGTTGTTTTGAGCTACAAAGCGCTCGCTTAAGCCACTATATTTAGCAACGGCCTGTGTCACACTTTGCTTTTCTTGGACACTGATAAATGCGCCTTTGGCGAGTGCGGGAAGATACTGATCAACCGTATATTGTTCAACCTCTGCAAGTACTTCGAGTAAATCTTTATTTTGCAATTCAGAAGACAACGCTTTGTGGTACCAAGCGGCGGCAGCGTAATACGGTAAACGGTTTGCCACTTCAACCGGACCTTCTCGTTTAATGCCGATTTCCGTAGGAGATACCAACACCACGCCATTGAGGTAAAGCCACTGGTTGTTTTGCATCGCGTGCGCAAGACCTGACACTCGAGTCGTGCCGTAGCTCTCACCAATCAGGTACTTAGGGGAAAGCATACGCTCATTGCGATGAATAAATGTATTGAGCCATTCGGCTAAGTACTTCACGTCCGCGTTGACGCCAAAAAACATCTTTGTTTGTTCGGCTTTACTAGGATATTTACCTTCAGCATTTTTGAGTACGCGAGAATAACCTGTGTTGACTGGGTTTACATAAACAATATCGGCAACATCTAGCACTGAATATGGGTTATCTTTCAAGCCGTAAGGTTGCAGTGGATATCCTTCGTCATCAATTTTTAATACTCTTGGGCCAGTATAGGCAATGTGCATCCACACGGAAGCAGAGCCCGGACCACCGTTAAATGAAATCAACAGCGGACGTTTGCTCATATCTTTGATTTTTGTGCGCTTGTAGTAGGTGTAATGCAACGTTGCAACTGCGTCGCCGTTTTCATTCCACACCGGCTGTGTGCCTGTTGTCGCGGTGTAGTTAATACGTTCACCTTTTATTTCGGCTCTATGCTCAGTTGTTATTTTATGATCTATCTCAATTGCGCGGTTGTGCTCTTCAGCTATGCTTGGCGCTGAGAGTAGGGCACAACTCACGAGCAATAGTGGTAGTAGTTTTTTCATTGCTTCCTCGGTATTGCAGTCGGTATGTCTGCATTAAAGAAGTATTTCATCTGAAATTCAAAGCCATTGAGACAAACTCAACAAAAAAAACGGCAGGTTTGAAAAATAGGCTGTTGTAACCTCGTTTATCGAAAAGTAACGAATTTGAGCCGATTTGGTTTTTTTTAGTGCAAGATTCGCGTATATTTAGTACTTTATTATGTAGTAATAAAGTATTTAGCCCCGTTAAATTCTTGTTTCACTGCGCTTCTCGTTGTACTTAAGAGATCTCAATCCATGCAAAGAATTTTAATTGTTGAAGACAGTAAAGTCGTACAACAGGTATTGCGACACCTTGCTGCTCAGCATCTAGATGTCGAAATCGATTTTGCTTGGTCCCTCAAGGAAAGTAAGGACTTCTTAGCACAGCACCAATATACATTGGCGCTGGTAGATTTAACGCTGCCCGATGCGATGGACGCAGAGGTCGTGCAGCTTACGCTCAGCCACAAAATTCCCACTGTGGTGCTGACCTCAAAAATAGATGAATATAGCCGCCAGCAAATGCTTGAAATGGGCGTGGTGGATTATGTGATTAAAGACAACCGTGATTCATACCTATACGCGGTCAAGTTAGCATCTAGACTGTTGAGAAACCAAGGTTGCAAGGCGCTGATCGCCGATGATTCTGTGATCAGTCGAGCGGTAATGAAGCAAATGCTTGAAAAGCAATTATTTACAGTGCTTGAGGCGCAAGATGGCGAACAGGCATTGGAGATGTTGCTATCTGACCATGAAATTAAACTGCTGCTGACAGACTTTGCGATGCCGACGATGGATGGCTTTGAGTTGGTGAAATCCGTTCGTAATAGTCGCGGACGAGATGAGTTGGCGATTATTGGTCTGTCTGGCGCTGGAAGTCATGGTTTGTCAGCAAAGTTTATCAAATACGGCGCCAATGACTTTTTGGCAAAACCTTTTATGAGTGAAGAGTTTCATTGCCGCATCATGCAGACGATGGAGCAGCTCAATTTGATTGCAGAAATCAAAGAATATGCGCATCGTGACTATTTAACAGGACTTTATAATCGCCGTTATTTCTGTCAGCAAGCAGAGCGTTTAATCAAGAACAAACCGAGTCAGCATATATTGGCATTGTTAGACCTCGATCATTTTAAATCTATTAATGATCAATATGGTCATGAAAGCGGTGATGATGTACTTAAACAAGTTGCTGATTTACTGCGTAGTGCATTTGGTCACTACATTGTCGCACGTATTGGTGGGGAAGAGTTTGCTTTGCTTATTCCAAGCTCAGATATGAAGATGGCAAAGCACATGCTAGAAGACTTTAGAGAACGCCTTGCGCAGCAAGCATTCAAAATTCCTGAGGGTAAGCATTATTGCACCATCAGTATTGGCCTCGCGGCTTGCCAATCAAAGAGTCTAAGCGAAGTAATGCGCAAAGCTGATAAAGCGCTCTATAAAGCGAAGGACAAACAACGAAATTGCGTTATCGCGCATTAGCTTTTCGTTATTTGGGTGTTTATGCACCAACTCAGTTCAGTCTTTATATCAATGCACCTAGATGGTGCATTTTTTATGCGTGAAATTCTATCTCCTACTTTAATTCATTGTTAATTAAGGAATAAAAAATTTGGCACAAAGGTTGGATTACTGCATACAACAGGATCAACTGTCCTAAGGGGACTCAGCATGAAAATGATAAGTGCAATAATAAAACCATTTAAGCTTGATGAGGTACGTGAAGCGTTAGCCGATCTGGGGATTGAAGGTATGACGGTTGTTGACGTTAAAGGGTTTGGACGTCAGCGCGGTCATACCGAACTGTATCGCGGTGCAGAATATCAAGTCGATTTCATTCCAAAAATAAAAATAGAAATTGCGACGTTAAGCGAAAACGCCGAGCGTGTTGTGGAAACGGTTACAAAAGCTGCGTTCACTGGAAAAATTGGTGATGGAAAAATCTTTGTTTACGACTTAGACCAAGTTGTTCGGATCCGTACCGGCGAACTTGATGAAGAAGCCATTTAAGGGGAGCCAGGCAATGGAAAATACAATAATAGAACTAAAATTTTCATTAAATACCTTTTACTTTTTGATCTCTGGCGTCTTAGTTATGTGGATGGCAGCCGGATTCGCTATGCTTGAAGCGGGATTAGTACGCTCAAAAAATACCACTGAAATCCTTACCAAGAACGTCGCACTGTACGCTATTGCTTGTACTATGTATTTGCTTATTGGTTACAACATCATGTATGTCGATAATGCCGAAGGTGGGGTTTTACCAAGTCTTGGTGCGCTCATTGGCAGTGCTGCTAAGGATGCCGACCATGCACTGCAATCCGACTTTTTCTTCCAAGTAGTATTTGTTGCAACGGCCATGTCAATTGTCTCGGGCGCTGTTGCTGAGCGTATGAAGTTGTGGGCGTTTTTAGCATTTTGTGTGGTGTTAACTGGTTTTATCTACCCATTAGAAGGCTATTGGACGTGGGGCGGTGGTTTCTTATCTGAGCTTGGCTTTGTTGACTTTGCCGGCTCTGCCATTGTGCATGGTGCCGGTGCTGCTGCGGCACTAGCGGGTGTTTTGTTACTTGGTGCGCGCAAAGGAAAATATGGCAAAAATGGTGAGATTTACCCAATTCCAGGCTCCAACATGCCACTGGCTACACTAGGCACCTTTATTTTGTGGATGGGGTGGTTTGGCTTTAACGGCGGATCTCAACTGTTCCTTGCCGACAAAGAAAATGCCATCGCGGTCAGCCAAATCATGCTAAATACCAACGCGGCGGCGGCTGCAGGTGCGGTGGCTGCACTGTTGGTGTGTAAATTAATGTGGGGCAAGGCGGATTTAACTATGGTGCTTAATGGTGCACTAGCAGGTCTGGTGACCATTACCGCAGAGCCTGCCTCTCCAACACCTGTATTAGCGCTTATCCTCGGTGCCATAGGTGGTGCATTGGTGGTGTTTAGTATCGTTGCGTTAGATAAGGCAAAAATTGATGACCCTGTCGGTGCTATCTCTGTTCACGGTATATGCGGTGCGCTGGGTGTGATGATGGTGCCATTTTCAAACTCAGACGCTACTTTCCAAGGTCAGGCTGTGGGACTTATCACTATTTTAGGTTTTGTTTTCATTGCTTCTTATATTGTCTGGAGTGTATTGAAAGCGAGCATGGGGATCCGCGTTGGCGAAGAAGAAGAGCTAAGCGGTATGGATCAACATGATTGTGGCGTAGATGCCTATCCCGAGTTCGTGACAGTTCGCGGACAGTAATACCAATTTGGCTCTCGGTCAATATTGTAAAGTTCTCGTTGTCTAAACAAAGTGGGTCCAGTAGGGCTCACTTTTCTTTATAAATATTATTCTACTTTCAGCAGTTGTTAATTTAGGTTACCCTACCATCTTGCGATTCATTTTTTAGTTTTACTTGGGTCATGACGGATAAAAAGAAAAGAACACCTGCCAACAAATCAAACGTCAAAGCGAACACTTCGCGTAAAAACAATACCCAGCAAAACGGTTCTAAGATGCAAAGAATTAAAAGCCGTGTACTGAGCACGTTGTGGTCTTTCTTTTGGAAGGGGACTATTGCAGCGATATTCCTTGTTGCAATCTATATCATCTACTTAGACGCGAAAATAAGCCGGCAGTTTGAGGGTAATAAGTGGGAACTTCCCGTTCAAGTTTATGCCAGATCGATGCAGTTTTTTCCTGATCAGTTCCTTAATGAGGATGAAGTGCTGTGGGAGCTGAAGCGGCTTAACTATTCTCGTGTAAATCGTATTAGCCGTACCGGTCAGTATACCGTTCAAGGTCGTACAATCACCATTCATCGTCGCGCGTTCGAATTCTACGATGGCCCAGAAACAGCGCGTATTTTTACGCTTAATTTTGCTGGTAAAAAGCTTGCCAATATTGTCGATAATCAAGGTCGGCGCTTAGCTGGCGCTCGCTTAGAACCGGTGCAAATTGCTCGGATCGGCAATGAATCGCGTCAAGACAGAGAGTTTGTTCCGTTCGATAAATTCCCTAATATTTTAAAAGAAACACTGCTGGTGGTAGAGGATAGAGACTTTTACCAACATCATGGTGTTTCTGCGCTGTCTATTTTACGTGCGCTGTATGCCAACATCAAAGCTGGGCGAACTGTGCAAGGTGGCAGTACGCTTACACAACAGCTCGCAAAGAACTTTTATCTCACCAGAGATCGCACCTTAATCCGCAAGGTGAATGAAGCGTTCATCGCATTGATTTTAGATTTCCGTTACAGCAAAGATGAAATCCTCGAAGCCTATTTAAACGAAGTGTTTTTGGGACAAGCCTATAATCAAGGCGTTCATGGTATGGGGCTTGCGGCCGATTTTTATTTTGGTAAGCCAGTGGACGAGCTTGAGTTTGACCAAGTCGCTATGTTAGTTGCGATGGTTAAAGGGCCATCTTTTTATAACCCAAGACGCTATCCTGAGCGGGTAATGGAAAGGCGTGATTTAGTCTTGAGGCTAATGGTAGAAAATGGCCTTATCACAACGCCCGAATATCGCGCAGCGCTGGCAAGGCCGATTGATGTACAGCCTTTAAAAGCGAGCCGTATGCAGTCTTATCCTGGATATTTGGAGCTGGTGAATCGCGAGTTAAAGAAACTGGTGCCTGATGATGACATTGTCGACTCTGGAATTCGGATTTTTACCTATCTCGATTTACAAAAGCAAACGGCGATGGAAGATGCCGTTAAAAAGGGCTTACCTTACTTAGAGCGTCGCTTTAAAACGGAAGATTTAGAAACTGCCATGCTGTCAGTTAATGTTGAAAAAGCGGGTGTATCGGCGTTAGTTGCTGGTCGTCAGTTGAAGTTTTCAGGTTTTAATCGGGTATTAGACACCGAGCGTAATATAGGTTCACTGGTCAAGCCCGCTATTTATTTGAGTGCTTTGTCGAATCCAAACTACCATTTGGGCATGCTGCTTGATGACAGCCCCCTTGAAGTGACAGACGGTTCAGGTAAGGTCTGGTCTCCAGAGAACTTTGATCATAAATTCAGAGGCCAAGTGCCAATGTTTGAAGCGTTCAGCAATAGCATCAATATTCCGGCAGTAAACCTTGGTTTGGATGTGGGGGTTAATCGAGTCGCACAAACTTTGAATGACCTTGGTGTCTCTAAGTCGATTCCACTTTATCCTTCTTTATTATTGGGCGCGTTAGAGCTATCTAGTTTTGATATTGCAGAGGCGTACACCACGCTTGCTGCAGATGGTAAGCAGAGCGAGTTGACCAGCGTCATGGCTATCACCGATTCACTGGGTAAGCTGGTATACGAACATCCGGTACAAAAAAGCCAAACGCTAGACAGCGACGCGGTATACATGACGAAATACGGTATGAAACGCGTAACCAAAAAAGGCACTGCAAAACGCCTCAATCTTCACTTCCCCTCAATTCAACTTGCAGGGAAAACGGGGACGAGTAATGATTTAAGAGACAGCTGGTTTGCCGGTTTTGACCAAAATACGGTCACCGTTGCTTGGATTGGTCGTGATGATAACAAGCCAACGGGATTAACGGGCAGCCAAGGGGCGCTTGAGCTCTATATTCGTTACCTAAAACCACTAAACCCACAAGCGATTGTTGATGAGCGTCCAAAATCCATTCGCTGGGCGTTTATCAATCCGAAAACGGGTAAGCAGTCGCCTCCGAGTTGTGGTCCTGTATTGCAGCTACCTATTAGAGAGAGCATGTTCGAACCAAGACCTGGATGTTGAACCAAGTCTTGGCTACTAGGGTTTGTTGACGCTAGCACAGTCTCTAAGCTTTAAATTTATCGATTTCTTTATTTAAAGTTTGTGAGAGCTTGCCAAGCTTTTGTGCATCGCTTTGGGTCGCTCTTGCGGAACCCAGAGTATGCTGTGCTAAGTTACTGATCTCAGATGATTCATTCAATGCGTGTTCGGTCGCTTGGGTTTGTTGCTGTACCAGCTGACTGATCAGTTTCCCTTGCTCGTCTATGTCTCGCATGCTTTGCTCTGCGTGCTGTAGGACTTCATTAGTATCATTTGCGGCGATAACACTTTGCGCCATATTGTCTTCACTGCTGCGCATTTTGTCTTGCGTGTCTCTGGATGCAGCTTGTAAAGATTGAATAATATTGTGTATTTCTTCCGTTTGTTGCTGCGTTCTTTGCGCAAGCGTTCTAACCTCATCCGCTACCACCGCAAATCCTCGGCCTTGTTCACCTGCACGAGCAGCCTCAATTGCGGCATTGAGCGCGAGTAAATTGGTTTGCTCGGCAATCTCTCTAATCGCGGAGCTCACCTGACTAATGTTTTGCGTGTCTTCCGCGAGCTTATCTAAGGCTGCACGACTTTGTTGAAACTCAGCTTGTAGTTCGGTCATTTGCTCTGCAAGGGCTGTGGTATTGACGCTACTTTGCTTTACTTGTTTGGCTGCTACGGAGGCCAGCTCTGTTGCGCTAAATGCGGCATCCTCAACCGAGCGAGCGGACTGTGCCATATTCTCGAGAGAATGGTGGATAGACTGGATTTTATTCTCCTGCTGGGCAACGTCCTTCTCAGTATCTTGGCTTATTTTATTGAGTGTTCTTGTTGCATGCTGTAGCTCGTCACTACTTAATCGAACGTTACCAAGCAAAGAGATAAAGGCATGTAGTACCGCATTAAATTGTTCAATAATTTGGCTAAGCTCGTCGGAACCAGTTGTCTGCGCTTTGATGCTTAAATCCCCTCGGGAAGCGCTCTGCGCTGCATGTGAGAAAGTCGTGATGGTGCCCATGACCGAGGAGTAAAAGCCAACCATAAGATAAATAGCGATGATCAGTGCGAGTAGTGAAGCCAAGGCAACGGTGTTTCTGATCCACCGTTGCTGGTTTTGTTTTTCAGCGACAAGCGCGGCAAGCGTGGGTGTTGCAACATTAACAAACTGCTTGATAGCATCACTTGCACTTTGGTAGTAACGGTTAAATTGCGCTTGTGACAGTGCTAGTTCATCAGGGTCTAACAAGCCTGTTTTCACCGCTTGCTGGTAATCAGAGAGACTAGACTCAAGCTCAGCTAAGGGCTGACTGAGCTGCTTTTTGAGTTGCTGGTTATCATTGATAGCAATGTTAAGTTTGCCTGAAAATTGTGTCGTGACGACAGGTAATCCTTTGTTTAAATTGGATAGTGCAATAAAACTATCTGGAGTAAAACTGCCTCTACTGATGATATCGCGTGCCTGCGCCTCAATTTGATTGATTTGCGATATGAGTCTTGGCGCAGATTCAACAAGCGTGCGATTCAGGTAACTGCGTCCAAGATCATCATCGACGGCAAGTTGAGAGGCAATAGAGAGCTGTTCAAGGGCGCTTGCGCCTGCGGCGCTCACTTTAGGTAGTTTAGCGCGTTGCAATAAAATTGAATTATCGGAAGCTTTACCCGCTAAAATGTTTTCCAACATACTAGGGTAAAGCGTGAGCCCTTGCCTCTGCATCTCACTGACAGAAATAGAATGGTTAAGTACACTGTTTAGAAAAAACAAGCTGAGGCTTAGCGGTAGTAATAAAATACCAAATACAACGGCCATTTTGGTTTTGTATCGCAACCGCGCCATCAAACGGGTTGCAGGATTAATGAGTGTATTAAATCCAGCCATCACTTCCTCTGTATGATAGTTTTAACTTAGCACAGCGTTATTACCTAAGTGCGCCTAAATAACTTGAGTCTAGGTTAAATAGACCGAAGCTTTTGAAAAGCTTATTCAAAGCGTAGCTGAAAAAACAAAAAAAGCCCTGAGCGGGCTTTTTAAATACAAACTAATATGGGTTGTAATCTGTGATTACAACTTGGCAAATGCACGCTTTGCAGCATTGATAGTGTTAGCGATTTCTTCGTCAGAATGCATTGTGCTCACGAAACCCGCTTCGAATGCAGATGGGGCTAAATAAACGCCTTCATCTAGCATCAGATGGAAGAACTTTTTGAAGCGCTCTAGATCGCATTCAGTTGCTTGCTGATAGCTGGTTACTTTTTTAGCGTCAGTAAAGAAGAAGCCAAACATACCACCTGCGTAGTTAGTCGTAAGCGCGATACCTGTTTCATCAGCAGCCGCTTGGAAGCCTTCACACAGGGCTTTACTCTTAGCTTCAAGCTCTGCGTGCAGCCCTTCTTTTGAAAGTAGCTCTAGCGCTTTTAAACCGGCGGCCATGGCAATTGGGTTACCAGATAGCGTGCCCGCTTGATAAACAGGACCAACTGGGGCGATGTAATCCATGATTTCTTTTTTACCGCCAAACGCACCCACTGGCATACCGCCACCAATCACTTTACCTAAACAGGTTAAGTCTGGGGTGATGTTGTAGTACTGTTGAGCACCACCAAGTGCAACACGGAAACCCGTCATGACTTCATCAAAGATAAGCACACTTTGATTGTCAGTACATACTTCGCGCAGGCCTTCTAAAAAGCCTTCTACCGGTGGAATACAGTTCATGTTTCCAGCAACAGGTTCGATGATCACACAGGCGATTTGATCTTTGTACTGCTCAAAAATCGCTTTTACTTCATCAAGGTTATTAAATGAAACCGTTAACGTATGCTTAGCAAAATCGGCAGGAATACCAGGGGAGTTAGGCACGCCCATGGTAAGTGCACCAGAACCTGCTTTAACAAGCAAAGAGTCAGCGTGACCGTGGTAACAGCCTTCAAACTTTAAGATCTTATCGCGGCCGGTGTAACCACGAGCAAGGCGAATAGCGCTCATGGTCGCTTCTGTACCAGAGCTTACCATGCGTACTTTTTCAATAGATGGTACTAGCGCTTTTACTTTTTCCGCCATTAGGATTTCAGTTTCCGTCGGCGCGCCGTACGATAGGCCATTTTCAACCGCTTCAAGCACTGCTTGTTTAATCTCAGGATGGTTATGACCTAAGATCATCGGGCCCCAAGAACCCACATAATCAATGTACTGTTTACCGTCGGCATCAAAGGTGTGAACGCCTTCGGCTTTGGTGATAAATAGTGGCGTACCACCTACACCATTAAAAGCGCGAACAGGAGAGTTAACGCCTCCAGGGATTGAGTCTTGGGCGCGTTTAAATAAGTCTTGACTGATTGTCATTGTCGATCCTTTTTAGCTTTCACGTTTGCGGCTAAACCAAGGTACTTCTACCTCGTGTTTTTCCACTTGGTTTTCAACACCTAGCGTTAGGGCAAAAAGTGCCATACGGATCAATACACCATTTTGAACTTGGCGGAAGATAGCTAGGTTGTCGTTGTTATTTAGGTCGTTGTCTAGCTCGTTTGCATCACTACGGCTGTCGCGAGGTAACGGGTGCATTAATACTGAGCTAGGCTTACAGTGAGCGTCATAAATCGCTTGGCTGATCCTAAAACCACCACGGTATTTGTTTGCTTCTTCTTGAGAAGGGAAACGCTCTTCTTGAATACGAGTCTGGTAAACGATATCGGCAGCTAAATTGCCTTCCATCTTAGACACGACTTCAATACGATGACCGGCATTGTCTACGACATCTAAAATAGACTGAGGCATTTGTAAGCCATCCGGTGCAACCATTGTAAAGCGGATATCTTTGTAGTGGCTAAGTAACTTTGATAAAGAATGCACGGTGCGGCCGTATTTTAAATCACCGACTAGGGCGATGTGCATGCCGTCAATTCCAGTGCCAAAGCGGCTAAGCTCTCGGTCAATCGTCAGTAAGTCCAACAGTGCTTGAGTTGGGTGTTCATTAGGACCATCGCCACCGTTGATGACAGGAACATCGGAACCGGTTGCAAACTCGGCTACTGAGCCTGCGTCTGGGTGGCGCATTGCCACGGCGTCAGCATAAGCTGAAATCACACGGGCGGTATCGTACAAAGATTCGCCTTTTGCCAGTGCTGAGCTTTGCATACCTGTGGTTTCACGGACTAGGCCTCCCAGCAGGTTAAATGCGGTGCCGAAACTTACGCGTGTTCTCGTGCTTGGTTCAAAAAATAGATTTGCCAAAATCGCCCCATTAAGTACTTGGGTACGTTTTTGCTTTTTAGCATAGGGTTCCATTTTTTTGGCAATGGAGAAGATGTGTTCAATTGAATCTCTGTCTAATTGATTGACAGAAAGAATGTTTTCACCTTGGAAACTGAACATTTGGCGATTCCTAAAGACAAATTGACTACCGGGTTGCAAGGTCGCTCACCCAACCAGATAACACGCAGATTGTGGGCGGTTACTTGGGCGCATATTATACCCAAGTACCCCCAATAATGCACGGTTACAGTGCAGGTTTTAAAACGGCAAGAAAGACAATGGCTAATAGGATTAGTACGGGAAATTCGTTGAAAAAACGATAGAACTTGTCGCTTTTACGATTACGATCATGTTTAAAATCGGCAAGCAATTTAAAGCAATAGCCATGATAAATATAAAGTAAAATCACTAAGGTCAGTTTGTAGTGCAGCCACATACTGTGTTTAAACCACTCACGTCCATATTCTGTAATCGTTAAGACTCCAAACACCGCGGTGAGAATAGCAAATGGAGTTACAAAATAGAGTAGGCGGCGCTCCATGATTTTGAGCATTGAGCTACAAGATTTTTCTTCAGTCATCGCGTGATACACAAAGAGACGTGGCAGATAAAAAATCCCTGCAAACCAGGCAATCATAAAAAAGATATGTAAGGCTTTATACGTTAGCAATAAGCTCATTATAAATTCCACTTTTTAGATTAGAGTAAACTGTTTCTGGTGGTGAGTATGTGACGAATTTGGTCCCATCGCAATAACCCAAGTATTTGTTTTTCATCCTTTTGGTTGTATATATACACCGCGCCTGAACGTTTATCTTTAAGCACATCAAAGGCGTCTGCTAAGGTCGCTTGTGTGCTTAGTCCTTGTAGCTCGATATAAGAGACCGATACGCTGCCTTCGGAGATTAAGTTTAAATCGTATTCGGCTAAGCGGTAGCCGCTCTGTTCATCATAAACAATGAGCGGTGTTTGGCTATCAACCGCGGATAGGGTTTCCTTTATCTGCTCTTTGTCATCGGAATAGAGCAGTTTAAAATTCTCATCCATCTCAGCCACTATCCCTACTTTCTGTAATGCCTCTTTTGCCGGGGATACTTGGTAAGGCAGCCCTTGGAAATCTAGTTGTTGAATAAAAATAGAGCGGTTGCCAAACGCCTGTAAAGCCGTAACGTAAGCTGTGGTGATCACCAGCATAGCTGGAACGATTATTTTTGGATTGGAAGTCAGCTCCATTACCGCTGTGAGTGCAGCAAGCGGGGCGTGCAAAGTTGCCGCAAGTAAGCCTGCCATACCGAGTACACCATAAGTTCCCGCAACATCGACGCTGGGTTCAATAAACTGGGCAAAGAAAGACATCAAGGTGCCCATGATGACCCCAAGCCCAATCACTGGACCAATAATACCACCGGGAATACCAAGTCCAATCGCAAATAAAGTCGCCATCAGCTTGGCAATCAATATTGTGGTGAGTAGCTGTAAGTTATGTGGAGATTCAACGGCTTGGGTGATAGCGCTCATACCTGAACCCATGGCTCCCGGTACGGCGTAGCCAATTAATCCCGCAATTAAACCCGCTAATAAAAGGCGAGGAAACATGCTGATGGGCTTAAAAGTTTTGATGATCAGCATTAGATTTTGATTGAAGGCAAAAGCAACCGCTCCTAATGCTGCACCACAAATAATTAAATAAGGGTAATGCCAAAAACTCAACGGAGTGATATGAATGAGCGCCAGCTCGGAACTATTACCAAACACATATTGCGTGCTCATTGCACCGATCACTGAAGCCAACATCACGGGCACGAAAATGTGAATTTTATACTCCCTGAGCACGACTTCCATAACGAATATCACCGCCGCGAGCGGGGTGTTAAATGAGGCCGCAATACCTGCTGCTACACCGCAACCGGCCAAAGTTCGCGCAGCATTGAGTGGTAGATGTAAACGCTCTGATAGAATGCTCGCCGCTGTTGCCCCCATGTGCACAGATGGTCCTTCTCGACCAACAGAAAAGCCACTGATCAAAGCAACGGCACCACCAAAAAATTGGTTAGCAGAATTCCAAATTGGCATATGACCGTAGTGGTGTTTGATCCGATTGATCACATATGGAATGCCCAAACGGTAATGCTTAAACCCGGTTAAGGCGGCAAAGACCGCGATGAGTAGCGCAGCAAGCACAGGCAAAAATAGCCGATGTAGCTCAGAAAGCTCGGTAAAGTCATCAGGTTTATCGAGAAATGTGCCTTGGATTAATTCAATAGTAAGACGAAAAGCAATGATAAGTATCGCCGCAAGCAGGCCAGCACCGGCACCAAGTAGGCACAGTTGCGCTGAAGTTTTAGGTTTTGCAAGGCTTCGTCTTAATGTATCCAACGACATGAACGTCATTCCACAATAGTAAACCGTTTAAGAATATCAAATTTTTTACACTAAGTCCTTGTGCTAACGCAACTTAACTGAGGCAATAGTCTTATTTTCTTTGGTTAAGCATTATAGATACCAATATGCATTCAATAGCAGGTTAGGTGCAGAGTTAAAAATCTCTCAATGACAAAAAATAAATAGAACCGTTTTGACAGGTGAACGACGAGTTCTTTGTTCCAAAAATGGATCATTTATCAAAGATAATTGGTACAAACGCTATACTTGATTAAAATACTCAGGTATTAGATAATTTGCAGATTACAGGATTAGGGGTCTAAATCTATGTCTGAACAATTACCAATTCAGTTTTCTGACGCTGCCGCAAGCCGCGTAAAGGAACTTATTGAAGAAGAAGAGAATGCCAATCTTAAGCTACGCGTGTATGTAACGGGTGGCGGTTGCTCAGGCTTTCAATATGGTTTCACTTTCGATGAAAAAGTAAATCCGGGTGATTTGGAAATCGTAAAAAACGGTGTCACTATGGTTGTCGATCCAATGAGTATTCAGTATCTAATAGACGGAATCGTAGATTATACTGAAGGACTTGAGGGTGCACGTTTCTTTGTGAACAACCCCAATGCAACAACCACTTGTGGCTGTGGTGCAAGTTTCAGCGTCTAGACATTATTCGCACTACGTTCCACTAAAGAGTCATGCGTTTGTCATGGCTCTTTTTGTTTCTGCCCATCACAACTCAATTTGCTTTATTCGTCACAAACTCCCTGTTAAATACATCATTAAGACAAAAAAGCCCAAAACAAAAGATGAAAATACTAAGATGTAGATAAAGCCTTTTTTCCCTTGCTTAAGCGGCACGCCGTTAGAACGAAGGAAGTAAATCCAGCCTAAGCACAATAGAATTGGCAGTAAAAACAGTAATCGAATCATCTAGTAATAGCCTCTTTTTTAACCACTCAGTAAATGTTAGCTGTAAGTTTTTATTTTTTAAAGAAAAATAATTTATTTCAAATACTGGTACATTTTTTAAAAAATTTGTTAAAGTGTTACTGGATATTACAACCCTTAATGAATTAAGAAAAAGTAAAAAATTAATTAGGTGTTACTCGTGTTTTAGTCTATACCTAATTGGGTACATAGGGACAAGTTAACATTTTGTCTACGTGTTACTGGTTTGGCATAACTTATCGCAGCTAGCTGGTAAGTTGTACCGCATTCGGGGTAAACTGTAAGCTTGAGCGAGTTCTAAAGGCAAAAATGCTGAGTTCATACAGGCTTAACATTTTGCATTGTAGAGTTCCTCGATAAGCTACAACTGTAATATTTAGATAATAACTAAATGAGACGGGCATATTTCATTTAGATAATTTAGTCTTTCATCTAGTAGGAGATGTTTAATTATGATGGGTAAAACGGTTTCTTCTGAAGAAAACGGCAAGCTAACGAAGTGGCTAAAATCAAAGCGCCACGAGAAAGGTCACACAATGCGTAGTCTTGCGCAGGTGTTAGGTACGCCTCATTCATTCATCGGTAAGATTGAGAATCAAGAACGTCGATTGGATGTCATTGAGTTTTTACGTTACTGCGAAGCGTTAGAAGTTGATCCTTATGAAGGCTTACAGCTAATCAAAGAAGATCAATAAGCGTTTAGTTAGCAAAAACGTAAAAGGTGCAAGGACCTGCACCTCTAGTTTTTGTTAGCATGATACGCCTTTTCAATAGCATACAGCTTGTGCCGAATAAAATATAAAAACAATAATGATGGAAGCACCATAAGCGCAGTTAGCGCGAAGAAGAGTGCCCAATTACCTCCAAGCAAATCATCTATCACAAAACCACTATAGCCTGATAGCACGGTACGGCCTAAACTGCCAAGTGATGCCAGCAAGGCATAGTGGGTTGCACTAAATGCTCTATCACAGAGCATAGAAATAAATGCCACCATCGCTACCAGTGACCAAGCTTGGGTAAAACCGTCCACCACAATTGCTAGTGCGTACAGGTGTTCTTGAGGGCCTGCTATGGCAATCCAAGAAAACATTAAATTTGATGCTGCCATAGCAACACCACTAATAAATAAGCCCTTCACGATACCGTATTTATGGTTAAAGATACTGCCAAGAAAAGCAAATATGATAGTGATCACACCGGTACCAAGCTTTGAATATTTCCCAATTTGGGTGTTTGTAAAACCCACTTCTTTATAAAATACGATGGACATACGGGCTAAAAAGGCCTCTCCTATCTTAAATAGGAAAATAAAGGCGAGTAGGGCACATGCCGTTTTAACCCCATTTTTTTCAAAAAATCGCTTAAAGGGTTCAACCAGAGTCACAGCAAGCCAGGCATAGATCTTTTTAGAAGCACTTGATGAAGCGCTGTGGTTAAGTTTTTGCTCGTAACTCTTCTGTAGTAGTTCCTGTACTTGCTCGCGATGAGATTTTGGCTCTTTTGCCAACAAAGTGACAACTAACAAACACACTACGATGACGCTTAGCATCTGATAGATGATGGGCCAACTAAAGCCGGGTAAATCGGCCATAAAGAACGGAATTGCACCAAGTAAGGCATAGCCAGACCACCAACCTGAAGTCGCCATCGCTGCCGCTGCCGTTGCCTTTTCACTTTCATCTTCTGGTAAAATGTCGATGCGATAAGCATCTATTGCAATATCTTGTGTAGCTGAAAATAACGCAATAATAAAGCACAATAATGCAGCATGCGAAAGGTGGTCTTTAATTGAAATAGTGGCTAATGCAAAGGTGGCAACAATAATAATAAACTGGCAACTTGCTATCCAGCTTCGTCTTTGCCCTAAGCGATTATACAGCAGAGGGATTTTTACTCGGTCAACGAGTGGGGACCACAAAAAGTTGATAGTATAGGCGCCATATACTAGGCCAAATAGGCCAATGGTGCTGCGGCTTAACCCTTCATCTTTAAGCCAAGCTGACATCACCGAACCAATCAATACCCAAGGAAAGCCGCTACTTATTCCAAAAGCAAAGACAGTTAATAGACGTTTGTCTTTGTAATAACCAAGATATTGTGAAAAGCTAGATGATATCAACATAAAAGGGTATTACTCTGGCTGCTTTAATACTTCGACTGAAAGAATAATGACGGGCTCTTTAGGTATAAAGGTATAGCCAAGCTTTTCATTGTAGCCGGTTTCCACCTTCATAATCGCGTCCAGTGTTTCATAGCCTTCAGAGACATTCCCGAACACGGCAAAACCCCAGCCTCTACCTGGGTTCAAGTGATCGTTGTCATCCATATTAAAGAAAAACTGTCTGGTACCTGAGTGTGGTTTGTTGTCTTGGTATGCCATGGCAATGGTATACATATCATTTTTCAGACCATTACCGCTTTCATTGAAGATAGCTTCGCGCTCAAACATGCCATCGTACTCTTTGTCGTAGCCTCCACCTTGGATAACAAAGTCTTTTTCATTGGCTTCATCACGCTCAACTCGATGAAAGACAGAGCCGTTATAGTCTTTGTTGATAACGTAAGTTAAAAAGTTATTTACTGTAATAGGCGCTCTCGATCTGTCTAGTTCGACAATAATCGGCCCTTTACTGGTATTGATTTGAACTCGAGGGAATAGATTATTCTTTTGTACGAATTTACCGTTCATTTCGGCAAAGACATTCATACTTAATAATAGGATGGTTAAGCTTAGAATTATTTTTTTCATTAACTTCCTCTCACAAATTGAATAAATTCAGGATCTTGAACGATTCGAGTAACAACCTGTTGAGCTAGGTTGTTGAGCTGCTCTTCGACTTTGGCTTGGTCGTGTTTTAGTGGGCCATTTAAATTAGCACTACCTTTATATTGCTTTTCGAAACTGCGAGCGCCTTGCTTTATCAGTACGGTGACGTCAGCTTCAGCATCACTTTGATGAGTCGAGAAAGATTCATCAATAATCGCTTTAAAGCGATTGATATTCACAGTGATTTGCGCAGCAGCGGCCGGTGTTATTTGCGCGCCATGTGCGGTGAGTGCTTGCGTTAATACCTGATTGAAATTAACTGGTAAATTAGCATCAGGTACGTAAAGTGCGGGCTCTTGGTTTTTCACGCGAATGGTGTATTTTGTGGTCCGCAGGTCGTTTACTTTGACCGCCACATTGGCGGCAAGCGCGTTTGACGAAGGTCCTTGATACTCCGGATGAAGAATGACACTGCGTGGTGAGCTTTCACAGCCCACGAGTATCAAGGTTAGCAAAATAATCAGCAATGAAAAACGCATGAAGTTAGCTCCTCTTTATTGCACTTAAAACAGTGAATTTTTTGTTGTTGCC
Source organism: Pseudoalteromonas sp. CO348 (assembly GCF_004208845.1). Lineage (NCBI taxonomy): Bacteria > Pseudomonadati > Pseudomonadota > Gammaproteobacteria > Alteromonadales > Pseudoalteromonadaceae > Pseudoalteromonas > Pseudoalteromonas sp. CO348. The sequence continues at coordinate 88,049 of NZ_SGPI01000010.1, forward strand.
TAGTGTCTTGCTGTTACCGAACAAACGCTTGAGTTTGTCGTCGTATTCCAAGTGGCGGTTACCGATAATTCTTAACTCTCCCCCTTGGCGAAGCGCAGCCTTAGCTTGTAAAAACATCTGCCAAGCAATGTGATCGGTGATTGCGTTGGCCTGATGGAATGGTGGGTTACACAGTATCAGATCCGCACCGTAATTTTCAAAACCCGTAAGGCAGTCGTTTTGAACGAACTGACAATCAGCAACACGCTCGGGTAGGTTATTCACGATATTTTGCTCCGCGCTATGCACCGCCATCGCCGACTCGTCGATAAAGGTGACGGTGGCATTTGGCATTTTTGCGAGCGTCATCAATCCGATGACACCATTACCACAGCCGAGATCAATGACCTTCAATGGTTTTTTACCCATAGGAAGGTAATTGATAAAAAAACGTGCGCCAATATCAAGAGAGTCTCGTGAGAAGACATTTGCTTCATTCGACAAGATAAAATCGGTTTTTTCCAGCGGCCAAGACACAGGGAATTTACTATCAATGGCTTTGGCTGACGTCTTGCTGAACACTAAACGCGATTTTTTTACCGCTAAGCTAGTCGTTGGCTCAGTCAAAAAGTGGCTAAAGCTTTTTAAAGTTGAGGTGTGAATTTCTTTTGCTTTGCCAGCCGCAATTACGGGAATGTCTGTAGTCAGTTTACTTAACTGTGCAAGTTGCGCTTGCAATAGCCCTGAATTTTTGGGAATTTTTATTAATATCAGATCGATATCTTTTGGCAGCTCATCCATGCTAGTGAGTACATCAACCTGAGCGTCCGCAAGTTCGTTGGCCTCTAAATTATACTCATAGGCGAGGGTACTTACATAAGAGTCGGTGACTACTGTGCAGTGCTTGTCAGCAAGTGCACAGCATAATGCGCCAAAACTATCGTTGAGAATGAGAATACGGTTTGCATCGCGGTGATGTTCAAAGACATAATCTAACAGGTATTCGTCGGCTGAATCCCAAGCTTGTAAGCTGCGATTTTTTTGATCGAGTGGAAACCTATGTAGCGTAAAAGGGTTTCCGGCTAGAATTGCATCAGTCGTCATGTGAATGTTCTATAAATAAAAGCAGCGGGTAGTTTAACATGAGAGCAGTAGACAAAGCACGGAACTTGCCGAGCGGTTTTAGCTATCAAGCACAGGCTATTAGCTTCGACAAAAGTCTAGCGCTATATAATGTACTACTGAATAGCCTTGCGTGGCAGCAAAATACCATCACCTTATTTGGTAAGACCCATCAAACGCCTCGACTTGAATGCTTTATTGCCGACCCAGACGTGCATTATAGTTATTCGGGAAAGCGACTCGAAAATGCTCCTTGGCCTTCGGTATTGCTTGGGATCAGACAAACGCTAGAACGCAGATTTAATATTCCTTTTAATGCGGTATTGGCCAATTATTATCGTAATGGTCAAGACAGTATGGGCTGGCACAGTGATGATGAACCCGAACTCGGTTTGACGCCCATAATTGCTTCACTGTCGCTTGGCGCGACCCGCAAATTTAAAATACGCCACAAAGTAAGCCTCTCTGTAACCGACATTTTATTGGAAACGGGCAGCTTATTGGTAATGCAAGGTGATAGCCAGCGCGACTATCAACATGCTTTGCCAAAGCAGGCCAAGGTGACTCAGGGGCGTATTAATCTCACCTTTCGAAGTGTTGGAAATACGCGCTGAACGGCGTATAGTAGCGTCACGAATTGCTCTAGGAGACAAAGTATAATGTCAATGCAATCACAGATTTATGACAAAATAGCTGAAGCCGTTGCGTGCAAGCATCTGAACGTTATCAATGAAAGCCATATGCACAGCCGTGGCGAAGAGTCTCACTTTAAAGTCATTGTTGTAAGCGAACAATTTGTCGGCCAGAGGTTGCTGCAACGTCATCGAAAGATCAATGAAGTGCTAAAAGATGAGCTGCAAAACCATATTCACGCTTTGGCCATTCATGCCTATACACCAGAAGAGTTTTCAGACAAAGAAGGTCAGACGCCAGAGTCACCTAAATGCTTGGGTGGTTCTAAGTTCGATAGCTGATCAGATGTGTGTTTTACATATCTGCCAGTACACTACGCAGTAATTTTAATAAAGTGAGAGCAATCTCACTTTTATTTTGTATCAAATCAATGGATAGGATCTCTTATGGTCATCAAACCAAAAATTCGTGGATTTATTTGTACTAATGCGCATCCGGTAGGCTGTGCTGCACACGTTCAAGAACAGATTGAATACGTAAAACAACAAGGCCAAATCGAAAATGGCCCCAAGAATGTATTAGTAATAGGTGCATCGACAGGCTATGGCTTGGCGTCGCGTATCACCGCTGCATTTGGTGCCGGTGCGAAAACGCTAGGTATCTTCTTTGAAAAAGAAGGCTCAGAGAAAAAAACAGCATCAGCGGGTTGGTATAATACGGCTGCATTCCAGCAAGCTGCAGAAGAAGCGGGTTTATGGTCTAAAAATATCAATGGTGATGCGTTTTCTGATGAGTTGAAGCAAAAAACCATCGACACAATCAAAGCTGAATTGGGTAAAGTAGATTTAGTGGTATATAGCCTTGCGTCTCCTCGTCGTAAAGACCCTAAATCTGATGAAGTTTATTCTTCAACACTTAAGCCAATTGGCTCAGCTATCACGACTAAAAACCTAAATACTTCTAAGCGCGTTATTGATGAAATGACAGTTGAAGCTGCTAACGAAGACGAAATCGCCAATACGGTTAAAGTGATGGGTGGTGAAGACTGGGAACTTTGGATTGATGCACTTAAGCAAGCAGATGTGTTAGCTGATGGTTTCAAAACAACGGCATACACTTATATCGGTAAAGAGTTGACTTGGCCAATATACGGCCACGCAACGATTGGTAAAGCAAAAGAAGACTTGGACCGTGCGACGCTGGCAATTCGCGAAACCACAGCGGATATTAAAGGCGAAGCTTATGTGTCTTCACTGAATGCAGTAGTGACGCAGGCAAGCTCTGCTATTCCAATTATGCCTCTTTATATCTCTGCACTATTTAAAGTGATGAAAGGTGATGGTACATATGAAGGGACAATCGAGCAAATCCATGGATTGTTTACTGAAAACCTATATGGCCAATCACCGCGCTTTGATGATGGCGGTCACTTGTTCCAAAACTATAAGGAACTAGAAGACGGCGTTCAAGCTCGTGTACAAACTATTTGGGATACTGTTGATACCGATACAATTGATGAATTGACGGATTATGTTGGTTATCACAACGAATTCTTGAAGCTATTCGGCTTCGGAGTTGACGGCGTAGATTACGAAGCTGATGTGGATGCAACGGTAGAAATTAGTCACCTCGTTTAATTTCACGGTTTTTGATCTCACTGTTTTTGATTTTGCGGGCAAAGTGCGAATTGGTACTTTGCCCGTTTTTGTTTGACCGTGAATTTTTACTTATTTTGCAGATAAGGGTAAGAAAAATTTTATCTATGCAACTTTGGTCTATACTCCTTCCAGTGATGGATTTTTCAACTAATCTAAATCCACGTTAAAGTCGTATTAATTTCATAATTCCACTCGCATACTCAGTACGATTAATGTTAAAATCAGAGAAATATGTGAGGACTTTTATCACGACGCTGCTTTTTTGTGCGCGTTGAGAGGTATTTTAAAGGGGCTTGTTTGGGAACCCTATCCGGACTCATAACTTTCTGCTCTTTATACCTAATACTTAGTACAAACGAGGTGGCGCTGTGGTGACTAAAGATATTTTCAGTTTCTTTCCGTTAATGTAATGCAAGTGCGTATGATCAACATAAAAAAAGGTCTGGACTTACCAATAGAGGGCGCACCTCAGCAAGTTATTCATGATGGTTCTGCTGTCAAACGAGTAGCTGTGCTAGGTGAAGAATTCATCGGTATGCGTCCTACCATGCATATTCGTGTGGATGACCAAGTCAAAAAAGGCCAAGTTCTTTTTGAAGATAAAAAGAACCCAGGCGTCAAGTTTACTGCGCCAGCTTCTGGTGTAGTTAAAGAAATTAACCGTGGTGCTAAGCGTGTACTTCAATCCGTTGTGATCGAAGTTCAAGGCGACGAGCAAATCACTTTCGAGAAGTTTTCAGCTGCTGATTTAAGCAACTTAGACTCTGAAAAAGTGAAGGAAGTGCTAATCGAGTCTGGTCAATGGCCAGCGCTTCGTGCACGTCCATTCAGCCGTGTCGCTGTGCCGAGTGCAACACCTAGCTCAATCTTTGTGACAGCAACAGATACTAATCCGTTAGCAGCAGATCCTGCTGTTATCATCGCAGAAAACGTGGAAGCGTTTGAAGCGGGTCTAGCGGTTGTATCTCGTTTGACTGAAGGCAAAGTATTTGTGTGTAAGAAAGCGGGTGCTAACGTACCTAGTTCTTCTATCTCACAAGTAGAAGTTCATGAGTTTGCAGGTGTGCACCCAGCAGGTAACGTGGGTACTCACATTCACTTCCTAGATTCTGTAGGTACAAACAAGCAAGTTTGGCACATTGGTTACCAAGATGTCATCGCGTTTGGTAAGTTGTTCCTGACAGGTGAAATCTACTCAGACAGAGTTATTGCTCTAGCAGGTCCTCGAGTTAAGAACCCTCGCTTAGTAAAAACTCATGTCGGTGCGTCGCTAACAGATTTAGTTGCAGGCGAGCTTGAAGACGGTGATAACCGAGTCATTTCTGGCTCTGTGTTAGCTGGTAAAACAGCAACTGGCCCTCACGCTTACCTTGGTCGTTACCATACTCAAGTATCAGTTTTACTTGAAGGTCGCGAGAAAGAGCTATTTGGCTGGATCGCTCCGGGTAGTGACAAATTCTCAGTAACACGTACATTCATTTCACACTTAGCACCTAGCCGTTTGTTCAAGATGACAACGTCTACTGGTGGTTCTAAGCGTGCGATGGTACCAATCGGTAACTATGAGCGTGTTATGCCACTCGATATTTTGCCAACGCTATTATTACGTGATCTTATTTCACGTGATCTAGATTCTGCGATTTCGTTGGGTGCACTAGAGCTAGATGAAGAAGATTTAGCACTATGTACATACGTATGTCCGGGCAAATATGAGTACGGTTCAATCCTGCGCGATTGCCTGACTACTATCGAGAAGGAAGGTTAAAAATGGCCTTAAAGAAATTTTTAGAAGACATTGAACCTCACTTTGAACCTGGTGGTAAACACGAGAAGTGGTACGCGCTTTACGAAGCCGTAGCAACTATCTTCTATACTCCAGGTTATGTAAACAAAGGTGCAACGCACGTTCGCGATAACATCGACCTAAAACGTATTATGATTTTAGTGTGGATGGCGACGTTCCCTGCAATGTTCTTTGGTATGTTCAACATTGGTCACCAAGCTGTGCTTGCACTAGGTAACGGTTTTGAGCTTGCTAATACTTGGCAGGTAGCTATCTTCCAAGCACTTGGTGGTGAATTAACCGCTGATGCCGGGTGGGGCGCCAAAACGTTCTACGGTGCGTGCTTCTTCTTGCCTATTTATGCAACCGTGTTTGCGGTTGGTGGCTTTTGGGAAGTGTTATTCGCATCAGTTCGTAAGCACGAAGTAAACGAAGGTTTCTTTGTAACCTCGGTTCTATTTGCGCTTATCCTGCCTGCAACGATTCCGTTATGGCAAGCTGCTTTAGGTATTACGTTTGGTGTAGTTGTTGCGAAAGAGATCTTCGGTGGTACAGGTCGTAACTTCTTAAACCCAGCGCTTGCAGGTCGTGCGTTCTTATTCTTCGCATACCCAGCTGATATCTCTGGTGACACAGTGTGGACTGCTGTTGACTCATTCTCTGGTGCAACTTATCTAGGTCAAGCTAGCGCAGGCGCTTTAGATTACAGCAATATGGATCTTTGGTTTAATGCATTTTATGGCTTTATCCAAGGTTCTGTTGGTGAAACGTCGACCTTAGCTATTTTATTGGGTGGTTTGTTCCTCATTTATGTTCGTATTGCATCATGGCGCATTGTACTGGGCACATTCATCGGTATGGTTGTGATGTCATTTGTTCTAAATGCAATCGGTTCTGAAACTAATGCTGCGTTTGCAATGCCTTGGCATTGGCACTTAGTACTTGGTGGTTTCGCATTTGGTATGTTCTTTATGGCAACAGACCCTGTATCTGCGTCTTTCACAGACAAAGGTAAGTGGTTATACGGTGCGCTAATCGGTGTAATGGTTGTGCTTATCCGTGTTGTTAACCCGGCATATCCAGAGGGCATGATGTTGGCAATCCTATTCGCTAACCTTTTTGCTCCACTATTCGACCACTTCGTAGTGCAGTCTAATGTGAAGAGGAGATTGGCACGTGTCAACTAAGAATGAATCAATGGGCAAAACGCTCGGCGTAGTTGTTGGCTTATGTTTAGTGTGTGCAATCGTAGTATCTTTTGCTTCGGTTCAGCTTCGCCCTATGCAGCAAGCAAACAAAAACGAAGATATTCAACGTAACATTTTAGCCGTTGCTGGCTACGATAAAGTTAAAAACGTGTCTGAAGTTTTTAACCAAAATATCGAATCACGTGTTGTTAGTCTTAAAACAGGTGAGTTTGTAGAAGACGTTAAAGCGGAATCTTTTGACTTTGAAGCGACTAAGTTTGATGCCAAACGTAGTTACAAACTTTCAAAAGCAGAAGACAAAGCGGGTATTCAACGTATCACGAATAACTCTCCAGTTTATTTCGCAAAAGATGACCAAGGTAAAGTGTCTACTATCATTCTACCAATTCAAGGTTACGGCCTTTGGGGCGTGATGTATGGCTTCCTTGCGCTAGAAGCTGATGGTGAGACGATTAAGTCAATCAACTTTTATAAGCACAGCGAAACTCCAGGTCTTGGTGGTGAAATCCAAAATCCTAAGTGGACTGCACTTTGGGATGGTAAAGAGCTTCCTATCGACGTAGTTAAAGGTAGTGCTGGCGGTAACGAACACAAGGTAGATGGTCTATCTGGTGCAACACTTACTTCTAACGGTGTTGATCACACAGTTGATTTCTGGACAAGCGACAAAGCGTTTGGTCCATTCCTTGCGAAAGTACGTAAAGGAGCATTGAACTAATGGCTAATGCAAAAGAAATGAAGGAAGTCTTGTTTGGTCCTGTTTTTGCGAACAACCCGATTGCACTACAAGTGTTGGGTATCTGTTCTGCATTAGCGGTAACATCAAGCCTTAAAAATGCACTTATCATGTCAATCGCGTTGACATTGGTTACTGCGTTTTCAAGTTTATTTATCTCAATGATCCGTAATCACATTCCTTCAAGTGTGCGTATCATTGTCCAAATGACGATTATTGCATCTTTAGTAATCGTTGTAGACCAAGTGCTTCAAGCCGTTGTTTACTCAACAGCAAAAGAACTATCAACGTTCATCGGCCTTATCATTACTAACTGTATCGTAATGGGTCGTGCAGAAGCATACGCAATGAAGTCGCCACCAACAATGTCATTCCTTGACGGTATTGGTAACGGCTTAGGTTACTCTGTTGTACTTCTAACAGTTGGCTTTATCCGTGAACTATTTGGTGCAGGTACATTGTTTGGCGTTGAAATCCTTCCACTTATTTCTGAAGGTGGTTGGTATCAGCCTATGGGTCTACTAGTTATGCCATTCAGCTCGTTCTTTATTGTTGGTTCTTTCATTTGGGTACTTCGTACTTGGAAGAAAGAGCAAGTAGAAGCGAAGGTATAAGGGGAGAGAGATGGAACAGTATATTAGTTTATTCGTTAAAGCGGTTTTCATTGAAAACTTAGCTTTATCTTTCTTCTTAGGTATGTGTACTTTCTTGGCGGTATCTAAGAAAGTAACAACGTCGCTAGGTCTAGGTATTGCGGTAGTTGTAGTACTTGGTATCTCTGTACCAGTGAACAACTTAGTTTATCACGCAGTGCTAGCGCCGGGTGCATTAGAGTGGCTAGGTTTTGCAGAAGTAGACCTTAGCTTCCTACGCTTCTTGACGTTTATCGGTGTAATCGCAGCGCTAGTTCAAATTCTAGAAATGACGTTAGATAAGTTCTTCCCTGCGCTATATAACGCACTAGGTATCTTCCTACCGCTAATCACAGTTAACTGTGCGATTTTCGGTGCGGTATCATTCATGGTTGAGCGTAACTTAAACTTCGGTGAATCTGTAGTTTATGGTCTAGGTTCAGGTGTGGGCTGGGCACTTGCTATCGTATTGTTAGCAGGTATTCGTGAGAAGATGAAGTATGCAGACGTTCCTGATGGTTTACGTGGCTTAGGTATTACCTTTGTTACTGTAGGTCTAATGGGCTTTGGCTTCATGTCATTCTCTGGTATTTCACTGTAAGGTAGCGAGGAAACTATACGATGGAAACTATTGTATTAGGCGTAAGCATGTTCATCGCTATCGTTGTGATGCTAGTGCTTATCATCATTGCAGCGAAATCGAAGCTTGTAGCAAGCGGTGACGTTACAATTGATATTAACGGCGATCCTGAAAAGGCGATCAAGACTCCTGCTGGCGGTAAGCTACTAGGTGCACTTGCAAACGCGGGTATTTTCGTATCGTCTGCATGTGGTGGCGGTGGCTCATGTGGCCAGTGTCGCGTACATATTAAAGAGGGGGGTGGTGATATTCTACCAACCGAACTTGACCACATCTCTAAAGGTGAAGCACGTGAAGGCTGTCGTCTAGCGTGTCAGGTTAACGTTAAAAACGACATGGAAATCGAAGTTGAAGAATCAATCTTCGGTGTTAAAAAGTGGGAATGTACAGTTATCTCTAACGATAACAAAGCAACTTTCATCAAGGAGCTAAAACTAGGCATCCCTGAAGGTGAAGTTGTACCTTTCCGTGCCGGTGGTTACATTCAGATTGAAGCACCAGCTCACCATGTTAAATATGCAGACTATGATATTCCTGAAGAATATCGTGCTGACTGGGAACGTTTTGGTTTCTTTAAGCTAGAGTCTAAAGTTGACGACGAAACTATCCGTGCGTACTCAATGGCTAACTACCCAGAAGAGTTTGGCATCATCATGCTAAACGTACGTATCGCAACTCCGCCGCCAAATAACCTAACATTACCTTGTGGTAAGATGTCATCGTACATCTGGTCACTTAAAGAAGGTGATAAGGTTACTATTTCTGGTCCATTCGGTGAATTCTTCGCGAAAGACACAGATGCTGAAATGGTATTTGTTGGTGGTGGTGCTGGTATGGCGCCAATGCGTTCACACATCTTCGATCAGCTTAAGCGTCTTAACTCTAAGCGTAAGATGTCTTTCTGGTACGGTGCACGTTCTAAGCGTGAAATGTTCTACGTGGAAGACTTTGACGGTCTAGCTGAAGAAAATGATAACTTCCAATGGCATGTTGCCCTTTCAGATCCTCAACCAGAGGATAACTGGGAAGGTTACACGGGCTTCATTCATAACGTACTTTTTGAAAACTATCTTAAAGACCATGAAGCGCCAGAAGATTGTGAGTTCTACATGTGTGGTCCTCCAATGATGAACGCGGCAGTTATTAACATGCTTAAAGACTTAGGTGTTGAAGACGAAAACATCCTACTTGATGACTTCGGTGGTTAATTAGGTTTCGGTCTAACAATGAACTTAAGTTAGAATATAAGCCCTCCAGCAAAATGCTTTGCTCGAGGGCTTTTTTATACCCGTTGGTACTAAACTCAGGGAATTCTGATGCAAGCAAGTTACGCTTTTTTATCTAGATTTTTTATTATTTCGTTTTTATTCGTTTTTTTAACAGGGTGCCAAGACGCTAAACCTGAAGCCAAGGAAATCGTGCTGACTGGTAAAACCATGGGCACGACTTACAACATCAAGGTATTCCCCGGTGAAAAGCCGCTCGAACAAGCGCAGTTGCATGAGGAGGTTGAGCAAGCATTAAAGGCTGTTAATCAATCTATGTCCACCTATATCCCAGATTCTGAGATTAACCAGTTCAACCGTTTAGCCGCAAATACTGTTATGTCTATCAGTGAAGACTTTCGCTTGGTAGTTGCTGAATCTATCCGCCTTGGAAAGTCGACCAAAACGCTTGATGTTACGATGGGACCGCTTATCGATTTGTGGGGATTTGGTCCTGACAAAAGACCAACAATGCGTCCGTCACAGGCCGAGTTAGACGATATGCGCACTCGTATCGGTGTTGATAAGCTTATTTTAAATGACCGTGGTCTTGCGAAAACAGTTGCGGGGCTGGAATTATCATTTTCTGCAACCGCTAAAGGTTATGGCATAGATAAGGTCGCTGAGGTGATTGAGAGTCATGATATTCATGACTATATGGTTGAAATCGGTGGCGAGCTTCGCGTTTCTGGCAAGAAGCCGGATGGTGAGTGGCGTATTGCTATCGAGAAACCCGATGCGCCTGTTGGTCAACGCCAAATTCACCGCGTGATAGAGCCCGGCAAAAATGGTATTGCAACTTCAGGAGACTACCGTATTTTTTATGAAATGGACGGTGAAACCTTTACACACCTCATTGACCCTACAACGGGTCGCCCAGTTAAACATGAGCTGGTATCGGTAACGGTACTACATCCATCTGCGATGACAGCTGATGGCCTAGCGACGGCATTGACTGTGATGGGCACGGAGCGTGCAAAGGCGTATGCCACTGAGCATCAACTCCCCGTGTATTTGATGTATAAAAGTCCTGAAGGGATCAAGAGTTACGCGAGTGAAGCATTTAAGCCGTACTTGAATTAAGCTGAACAACACCCCATAATTTAATTGTGAGTGACGCCATGAAAGCGTATAATTTGCGCGTCGTCACTCAATTCAATGTAGCAATAAAAGGGGCTAGATAATGTCTTTATTCCTCCTTACTTTCGGTTTACTTATGCTTATCGCTGTTGCGATGGCTGTAGGCGTTATCGTACAAAAGAAATCCATGGCCAGTAGTTGTGGTGGTTTGGGCTCAATGGGCATTGACAAAATTTGTGATTGCGACGATCCATGCGACAAACGCAAAAAGCGGTTAGCAAAAGAAGAGATGTGGAAAGAAAACCAGATCCTGTAACCGTAGAATGATATTAATTGAAAACGCAAGCTTAGCTTGCGTTTTTGCTTTTTGGGTAACAAACCTTAGGTTAAGTAAAAATGCAGCGGCAGCTATATTTTGTTCGTCATGGTGAAACGACCCTATCAGGCCATTTACTTGGAGTGACAGATCCCGAACTCAGTACCATAGGCGCTCAGCAATTGCTGCAATCGTTAACGAGTCTAAGTGGCCTGCGGCGTATTATTAGCTCTCCAAGGAAGCGCTGTCTGAATACAGCTAAAGCCTTTGCAAAGCAGTATCAACTCCCCGTTGACGTGGAGCCAAATCTCGCCGAATTTGATTTTGGATTATGGGATGGACAATCCTATGATACGCTTTGGCGAGAAACCCAATCTCCAAGTATTGGCGATTTTTGGCACAACCCTTGGCTGCACACGCCTCCTGAGGGTGAGTCTATGTATGATTTTCATCATCGGGTCGCCACATGGTGGCACAGCATTTTGGCGTCGCCAAGTGAAGAGTGTACCGCCGTCGTAGCACATGCTGGAGTAATAAAAGCGCTTGTAGCACTTATTCTTGACCTATCGCCTGAGCTTACTGCATACCAATCGAAGATAGATATTCCTTATGCGGGTATAGTAAAAGTTGAGGTGTTTTACGACAGTAGCCAAACTGCTTGGCCAAAAGTTGTATTTTAGACGTCTAGACTTCATAATATTGCAAATTTCGTGATAGGTAGATATTGGGAATGAGGTGTGAGTCCTCAACTGTCCCCGCAACTGTAAGTGCTTGAGCCATGTCTCTTGCATAAGTCAGATACCAAGGCCTATCCATATACTTAAGCGGGCAGACTTAAGTCAAAGTTGTTGCTTGTCTATAAGCTACTACTTTGCCGTGCCCAATCAGAGGTGCTATGGCAGTCACTCCACAGTTTCAAGTCGATAAACTTAGCGTGCAGCTTGGTGGTAAAGCCATCTTAAAGGCACTCAGCTTTGCTATTAATTCGGGTGAATTTATTGGTTTGCTCGGACCGAATGGAGCTGGAAAGTCGACTTTGCTGCGCACTTTATATCAATACACAGCACCAAGTTCTGGGGCGCTACTTTTCAATGGTAAGCCGTTAGCTAGTTATGGGCGTAAAGCCTACGCGAGACATGTTGCTGTGGTGCTACAAGAGATCCCCGCTGAGTTTACTCTGCCATTATTTGATATGGTATTGATGGGGCTAACACCGAATAAATCACTGCTCGCGACAACAACGGCTGCTGAAAAACAGGCAATCTTACATGCCATTGAGCAAGTTGGATTGAGCCATAAATTGGAGCAATGTTTTAGCTCCTTGTCTGGTGGGGAGAAGCAAAGGGCAATGATCGCACGTGCCATGGTGCAAGCGCCTCAAGTATTGATAATGGATGAGCCCACCAGCCATTTGGACATTAAATATCAAATCCAAATTATGGAGCTGGCCAAACAGCTTGGTGTTACTATTATTGCGTCTTTTCACGACTTAAATTTGGCTAGCGCCTTGTGCGACCGCTTATTAGTATTAAATAACGGTGAGCTTATTGCAGATGGGTCGCCACTTGAAGTCATTACCGAAAGTCTATTAAGCCAAGTTTTTGGGGTATGCGCAGAGGTTTCTACTGTCCGTCATCCGCCAAATAACAGTGAGATCCCACATATACGCTTTCATTACGGGTATCAATTATGATTGCCGCAAAGCGGATCGCGTTGATATCGATACTGCTATTGAGCTTGTGCTGTTTTAGCATGCTGATGGCACTTAAGATCGGTGCGATTGATTTATCTTGGCATACGGTTATACAAGCGATTATTAATTTCGATCCCAACGTACTTCAACAGCGGGTGGTAGTTGAACTTCGTCTGCCACGGACGTTACTGGCGATGAGCGCGGGAGCAGGACTGGCGATAGCGGGTCTTATTTTGCAAACCGTGACGCGTAACCCTCTAGCTGATCCTTATTTATTTGGTATTTCTTCAGGTGCTTCATTCGGTGTGGTGGTGCTTATCGCGCTATTTGGTGCACAGTCTAGCCTAATGATGTCTGGGGCTGCATTTGTCGGAAGTTTGCTGTCTATCTTGCTACTTTTATTTGTGGCAAATCGCAATGCGCTGCAGCAGGTGGAAACTATGCTCTTGGCGGGCGTCGCACTTTCTTTTCTGTTCAGTGCCTTTACCAGCTTGTTGCTTTATTGGAGTGACCCTCAAGCCATCAGTGCAATCTTGTTTTGGAATCTAGGCTCATTTGCAAGGGCGAGCTGGCAATGGCTATGGCTTCCATGTTTGGTCGTGCTACTGAGTTTTATCACGCTTTTAGTGATGCGTCGGCCACTCAACGCCTTGTTGCTCGGAGATGAGAGTGCCACCACGCTTGGCGTGAATGTAGGACGAGTGCGAATAGGTATGTTGTTATTGAGCTCCTTACTCACCGCAGTACTTGTGGCTGCGTGCGGCGGAGTCGGATTTGTAGGCTTGATGATCCCGCATATCGTGCGCTTTTTTATCTCGCAAGCAAAGGTCATTGGGCTCGTGGCCACCGCGCTTTGCGGCTCGCTTTTGATGCTATGGGTGGACGTATTGTCGCGCACGCTTATCGATAATCAGGAACTTCCTGTGGGTGTGATCACCGCTGCCATTGGCAGCGTGTTCTTCTTAGCATTGCTTATTTTCAAAAATCGCCGCTCTGGAGGCGTCGGAGTTACCCATGGTTAAACCGTTAGATACTCGCTTAAACACGCTTATTCAACAGCGCATTGACTTAAAAACCAAACCGCTAGGTGCGCTAGGTAAGCTTGAAGCCTTGGCTGCGCAGCTAGTACAGATCTTCTCACAAGGGCAGACGCAATTAGACATAGAGCAGTTAGCAATAATACGCCCTGCAATGTTTGTTTTTGCGGGTGACCATGGTATTGCAAGCCAAGGGGTTTCTATTGCGCCAAGCGAAGTGACTGGACAAATGGTTGCAAACTTTGTGCAGGGGGGGGCCGCGATCAACGTCTTTTGTCGACAACTTGGTTGGCAGTTAACCGTAGTAGACTGTGGCACATTAGTGCCATGTGAGCCTGCGCCGAATTTGCGCTCACAGCGACTTGGCGATATTACTCATGCTTTCCATAAACAGTCCGCGATGAGCGAAATGCAGCTCAAGCAAGGACTTGAATATGGAGAGCAAGTGGTGATGTCCGCTATTGAAGCGGGTAGCAACGTGATTGCTTTTGGTGAAATGGGGATTGGCAATACCAGTTCTGCAGCTGCAATTTTAGCGGCGCTTAGCGGGGCGAGTGTGGAATTATGTGTGGGGCGTGGTACAGGCATTGACGATGAAACGCTTTGCAAAAAACGGGCACTTATCAAACAGGCTCTAGAATATCATCAAGATAAGCTTGCGACACCAGAGCAAATTTTGCAGCGCCTAGGTGGCTTTGAAATTGTGCAAATGGTTGGTGCCATGCTGGCGGTTGCACGGGCACAAAAAGTGATTATAGTGGATGGCTTCATCTCTACCGCAGCGGCTATGTTGGCAAGTAGAATAGCACCACATAGTAAGCAATATATGGTGTTTGCTCACGGCTCTATGGAGCAAGGCCATAAGTTAATGTTAGAGCAGTTAAACGCTGAGCCATTACTGCATTTAGATATGCGCTTGGGTGAGGGAACGGGCGCCGCTCTAGCGCTTCCATTATTACAAGCTGCGCTAGGCTTTTTTTGCGAAATGGCAAGCTTTGCCGATGCCCATGTTACGCAAGTGGTAGACGCATAATGCAGTGGCAACAAGAGTGGCGACTGTTTAAGCTTGCTGTGGTGTTTTTAACGCGAGTGCCAATTCGTTTGGATCCTGCCCCTTCATCTGATGAACTTAACGAAGTGAGTGGTTACTTTGCTTTAGTTGGTTTATTTGTTGGTGGCTTCTCGGCCATACTTGGCTATGTTGCCAGTAGTAGTGTGTCGCCAATGTTCGGCGCCGTCGTTGCACTGGCTGCGAGTATTTTACTTACCGGCGCTTTCCATGAAGACGGTCTTGCCGATGTTTTTGACGGTTTTGGCGGTGGCTGGAGCCGTGAACAAAAGCTTGAGATCATGAAAGATAGCCGCCTTGGTACATACGGTAGTTGTGCGCTGATATTACTGTTAATGGCCAAGTTTTCGCTTTTGACCATGCTCTTTAATGACTTTGCAGTGACACTCGCTGCATTTATTTTAGCCCATAGCCTAAGCCGTGCCTTTGCGGTGTCTTTAATCGGTGCGCTTAACTATGTACAGGCTGATGAGCTGAGCAAAGTTAAGCCGGTAGCGAAACATCTATCAAGTGCTGCGGCGACTCGCCTTACGCTCACTACCACCGCGATTTTAATTTTTTGTTGGCCATGGCTTGCGCTTTCACTGTTCGACTTGCTGATGCTGTGTACTTGCTTATTTGTGTTAAGACTTGTGTGCATTAAATGGTTTAACGCGCAACTCGGTGGTTACACCGGAGACTGTTTAGGGGCTGCGCAGCAACTTGCTGAGCTTGCTATTTTGCTTTTTATTGTGGGTCATCTCTAATGGCACAAATACAGTTAATACTGGGCGGTGCTCGCTCAGGCAAGAGTCGCTTGGCAGAGCAGCGCGCTATTCTATTGTTAGAGCAAGGTGCGGTGAACGAACTTTACTATGTTGCAACTGCAAAAGCCCAAGATGAAGAAATGAAAAGCCGCGTGTTTGCTCACCAGATGCAGCGTGATAGCCGCTGGCAGCTAGTGGAAGAGCCGTGGCATATTGATAAGCTTATTGCTACTGCACGCGAAGATGCGCTGTTACTTATCGATTGTTTGACCTTATGGCTGAGTTTTGGCTTATGCGAAATGGGCAAAGCCGCGACCATAGACAAAAAAGAACATGTGCTGGCGGCACTAGAAAGCTGTGCTGCCACTGTTATTTTGGTGAGTAACGAAGTGGGGCATGGGATAATTCCGCTTGGCGAGCTAAGCCGTGAGTTTGTTGATGAGTCTGGTTGGCTCCATCAAGACATTGCTAAAGTGGCCGACAGAGTCGATTTTGTTATTGCAGGCTTGCCACAATGTTTAAAAGGTCAAGACGTATGAAAACCTTAATGGTGCAGGGTACCACGTCGGATGCCGGTAAAAGTACACTGGTTGCGGGACTTTGCCGGGTGCTGCAACGAAGAGGCTTATCGGTTGCGCCTTTTAAGCCGCAAAATATGGCACTAAATAGTGCTGTCACACCTTGTGGCGGTGAAATTGGCCGGGCACAAGCACTCCAAGCCGAGGCCGCAAAAGTCCCGCTATCCACAGACTTTAATCCTATTTTGCTTAAGCCAAACTCTGACACTGGCGCTCAAGTGATCATTCACGGCAAAGCCATTAGCAATATGGAAGCAGCCGCTTATCATGACTACAAAAAGGTAGCGATGGAGGCCGTACTTTCCTCACATCAACGCCTCAGCGAACAATTTGAGCTGTGCATAGTGGAAGGGGCGGGGAGCCCAGCTGAGATCAATCTGCGTGAAAATGACATTGCCAATATGGGGTTTGCCTGTGAAGTCGCGTGCCCCGTGATCATTATCGCTGATATCGACAAAGGCGGGGTGTTCGCACACTTGGTTGGCACACTTGCGCTATTAAGTGACTATGAACAAAGCTTGGTTAAAGGGTTTGTGATCAATCGCTTCCGTGGTGATATTGCGTTATTGCAATCTGGACTTGACTGGCTCGAGCAAAAAACGGGTAAGCCTGTACTTGGGGTATTGCCCTATTTGCATGGCTTAGCGCTCGATGCAGAAGATGCGGTGACGGTGGACAATATCTGTGAACGGGGATCGTTAAGCGTCAGGGTTTTACTATTTCCTCATATTAGCAATCACACCGACTTTGACACCTTGCGCTTAAACCCTGAAGTGGATTTGCGTTACGTACGCTATCAAGAATCTATAGGTCCTTGTGACTTAATCATTCTGCCTGGCAGCAAAAATGTGTTGAGCGATTTAACCTTCTTGCGCAAACAGGGTTGGGCAGAAGAAATCAAACGGCACCTGAGGTACGGTGGTAAGGTACTAGGTGTGTGCGGCGGTTTGCAAATGTTAGGTAAGTTCATCAGAGATCCAAATGCGGTGGAATCAACACTCGGTGAAGTCGCTGGGCTTGGTCTGGCTGACTTTGAGACCACACTCTCAGAGCAAAAAGTACTGACGCAAGTATCTGGCATTTGCCAATTGGATGAGCAAAGTGCTGAAATTTGTGGTTACGAGATCCATGCAGGGATTTCTTCTGGAGCGGCACTCGAGGTGCCATTCTTGCGATTTAACACACATCCAAATAACAGTGTGCAGGACGGTTTTATCTCTCGAGATAATCAAATTGCAGCCACCTATTTACATGGTTTATTTGATACGGTCGCCGCGACACAGGCTATCTTGTCTTGGGCCGGTAGTAAGCAAGCGGGTACAGCCGCGATTGATTTAGCGAAGCACAGAGAGCAGCAAATTACGCGTCTTGCCGACAGCTGTGAAGCACATTTAGATTGGCAAAAATTGATGAAAATAATTGAGGAATAACATGAGCGAACAACAAGATAAGCATCAGCAACGACAGCAAAAAGTAAAACAACAAGTCGATGAAAAAATTGCCGCAGCGCAGCAAGAGCAGGGCATTTTACAAGTGATCACAGGTAACGGTAAAGGTAAGTCAACATCTGGTTTTGGCACCGTTGCACGCTGTGTCGGTCATGGTATGAACGCTGCGGTTGTACAATTTATTAAAGGAACCTGGGATTGCGGTGAACGCAATTTGCTCGAAAAAGTCGGCGTGCCATTTGCTGTCATGAAAACGGGCTTTACATGGGAAACGCAAAACCGTGAAACTGACACTGCTGCTGCGCAGGCGACGTGGCAGCAAGCAAAAGTATGGCTACAAGATGAAAGCATCGATTTGGTATTGCTTGACGAAATTACGTATATGTTGAGCTATGACTATCTAGATTTGGACGAAGTCATAACGGCGCTAGAAAACCGTCCTACCATGCAATCAGTGATTGTAACTGGGCGCGGTGCACATCGACGCCTGACCGAGCTTGCAGATACTGTGAGCGAAGTGCGTAATGTGAAGCATGCGTTTGAGGCCGGCATTAAGGCGCAAAAAGGGTTTGACTACTGATGCGAAAATTCGCCTTATTTATTGTTCTAGGTTTTGCCTTTAGCGTTAGTGCTAAGCCCGCAGAGCGGATCATCGCGCTTGCGCCTCATATTGTCGAAAATCTTTATGCAATAGGAGCTGGGGAGCGGATTGTAGGCACGGTAGCCTATGCAGATTATCCAGAATCAGCCAAGCAACTGCCTCAAGTTGGTGACTATCAAGGCATTTCGGTTGAGAAAATTTTGGCACTTAAGCCTGATCTTATTATTGCGTGGAAAAATGCAAGTCACGTTCCTATGCTTGAAAAGCTCGAAAGCTTTGGTGTTGAGGTGATTTATAGTGAAGCGAAATATCTAGATAAACTACCGGAAGAGTTGCTACGCCTAGGTAAAATTACTGGCCTTGGAGCCCAAGCTCAGCAACAGGCTGATTTATTTACTAAACGTTTAAATGAGCTAAAGGCCCAGTATACACAAAGCGCTAGCTTAGCTGTATTTTATCAATTGTGGCCATCACCGCTGATGACCGTAGGAGGCGAAAGTTGGTTACAGCAAGTATTTACTGTGTGTAATGTGAAAAATGTTTTTGCCGACGCCACCACGGACTATCCGCAAATTAGCATTGAAAATGTTCTGTTGAAATCACCACAAGTGATAGTGATCCCTGAAGAAAAGACCAAACAAGAAGTTAAAGCAATTGCATGGCAGCAATGGCCGTCGATCCCTGCGGTAAAGTACCAACAAACTATTTCGGTAGATGCCGATCTGCTCCATCGTTATAGCTATCGTATGCTCGAGGGAATATCGGATTTATGTGGTAAACTCGACGCTTCTCGAAGCCATTATAATATGATGAAAAAAGGTGAAGCATGACAACGTGGAGTGACGTGTTAGGTCAGGAAAAACAACAAGATTACTTTAAGCAAACCATGGATTACGTGGCAGAGCGTCGCGCTCAAGGTATAAATGTGTTTCCGCCCCATGAACAGGTATTTGACGCGTTCAAAGTCACGCCTTTTGATCAGGTTAAAGTGGTGATTTTAGGGCAAGATCCCTATCACGGCCCCAATCAAGCTCATGGTCTATGTTTCTCTGTGTTACCAGGGATTAAGCCTCCACCGTCGTTAAATAATATGTATAAAGAGTTGGTGCAGGATATTGACGGCTTTCGCATACCCAATCACGGCTACCTAATTGACTGGGCTAAACAGGGCGTACTGCTGTTAAATACGGTGTTGACGGTAGAACAAGGCCAAGCCCATTCACATAAGCATTTGGGCTGGGAGCGCTTTACAGATGTAGTGATTGAAAGGCTGAATGCCCACAGCGAAGGTGTGATTTTCTTACTCTGGGGCTCACACGCCCAGAAAAAGGGTAAGAGCATAGACACAAACCGTCACCATGTTTTACACGCACCACACCCTTCGCCGCTCTCAGCACATCGCGGCTTTTTTGGTAGTGGCCATTTTAGCAAAACTAATCAGCTGCTCACCCAAATGGGTAAGCAGCCAATCGATTGGCGATTGGCCGAGTTATAGCAGATAAAAACTAAAAAGAGCGCCGTGAAGGGCGCTCTTTTTAGTTAAAATCAAATTCGTCTAAATCAACACTGTCTGCGAAAATATCCAATTCCTGTAGTTCTTTGCGTAGTCGCTGTTTATCTTTTAGCGCTTCAATTTCACGCCATTTTCTTTTTTTGCCCTTAGATGAAGTTTTTTTCCTAGTATCCGGACTTTCTAATAATTCTAATAACTCGTCTAGGGTATCCATGAAAATCTCCTATTGATAAAAACAACCTAAAGTGGCATTTGCTTCGGCTGTTGTTAGCACTACAACTGCAATGACACCGTTGATTTCTTCATACTATTTGGCAAACCTCAATATGAGGAACCGATAAAAGTCTGATAGCTAAAGTACGCTACAAACAACCCCGCGTTGCTTGCTTTTTGTACCAAAACCAGAAAGTAGCGGCATCAATTTTCACTTCAAGTGATATTGATATACCACAGACGGGATAAAAATAAAACACAATTATGTCTTTTGGGTTAAAACCAAGTGACAGTTTGATGAAGGTCAATTCGGGTGATATCTAGGAGGTGTCAGAAAGGTTTGTATTGAGAGCGATAACAAAAACGCCGCAATATGCGGCGTTTCGAAATCGAATGTTTAAGGCGCTTACAGTGCTTTAAAGCGTGCGACTAGTGTTTCTTGTGCATCGGCAAATGAGCGAATACCTTCAGCAAGCTTTTCTGTGGCCATTGCGTCTTGGTTATGTAACCAACGGAACTCACTTTCGCTAAGCGCAGCAGGTTTTGCTTTAGGCGCAAAGTCAGCCTCAAGTAGGTAATCTTCGTTTGCAGGCATTGCAGCGAGCTCTTCTAATAGAGAAGGGCTAATCGTGAGCTTATCGCAACCCGTTAGGGCTAGAATTTCACCTGTATTTCTGAAGCTGGCGCCCATTACAACGGTTTTATAACCGTGCTGCTTATAGAATTCAAAAATACTACGAACAGATTGTACACCCGGATCTTGTAGTGGGTCAGTTGGTTTTTCTAGGCCGTTGGCAACGTGCCAATCTAGAATACGGCCAACAAATGGTGAGATTAAAAATACGTTTGCATCGGCACATGCACGTGCTTGCGCTTCGCTAAATAGCAGCGTTAGGTTACACTTAACACCTTCTTTTTCCAGTGCTTCAGCGGCTTTAATACCTTCCCAAGTCGATGCAATCTTAATCAAGATTTTGTCTTTGCTTACGCCTTGCGCTTCATATAAATTTAATAGCGTTTTTGCTTTTGCGATAGTCGCTTCGGTATCAAAAGATAAACGTGCGTCTACTTCTGTTGAGATATATCCCGGCACAGAGTTTGCGATTTCTTTACCAATCACAACGGCAAAATAGTCACAAGCCAGCGCTAATTGCTTTTCAGCGTCACTTTCATTGGCTTTGGCATAATCCCAAGCTTCTGTTAGATAAGGCTGATAAGCAGGCGTCTCTGCCGCTTTAAGTAAAAGAGAAGGGTTAGTTGTTGCATCCTCTGGCTGTAGCTTGCGGATGGCTTCAATGTCACCGGTGTCAGCGACGATTGATGAATGTTGTTTTAGCCTATCTAATGCTGAAGTCATGTGTTCCTCATTCCAATATTGATAACAGCGAAGTGATATTAGACGCCTTATGTTGCAACACCATTAAATAGCTGAATAGGTCATATGTCCGTATCGGGCGACATATCACACTCGTTATTTAGGGTTATTGTTATATAAGGTCGAGTTGTAAAGCGAAGCTGTACTTTAACAGCGAATTGCTTAAGCCCAAGTGAAAGCGGACAAACACTTGAAGTTACTTGGGGATAGTGTTGAAATTGACATTAATTACTAGCTAAGTCAATAGGCAAACCATGATCACAGTTATCTCTCCAGCGAAAAACCTAGACTATGAAACACCTGCGCCAACCAAGATGCACACACAGCCAGAGCTGCTGGAGCATAGCGAGTCACTTATTCAAGTTTGTCGCGATTTATCACCACAGCAGATCGGTAGCTTAATGAAGATAAGCGACAAGCTCGCTGGCTTAAATGCGGCAAGGTTTGCCGAGTGGTCAGAGCCTTTTACACAAGACAATGCTAAACAAGCTATTTTTGCTTTTAATGGCGATGTGTACGTTGGTTTAGAAGCGCAAAGCCTAACTGAGGCTAATTTAAATTATGCGCAAAATCATTTACGTATCTTATCTGGGCTGTATGGCATCCTAAAACCACTTGACTTAATGCAGGCCTATCGTTTAGAAATGGGTACAAAGTTAAGTAACCCGCGTGGCAAAAACCTGTATGAGTTTTGGGGCACGATTATCGCTGAAAAACTGAATAAGGTCATGGAAGGGGCACAAACACAATACTTGGTAAACTTAGCTTCAAATGAGTACTTTAAAGCGGTAGATAAGAAAGCGCTGAAAGGCGACATTATCACTCCTATCTTTAAAGATTGTAAAAATGGTCAATACAAAGTCATCAGTTTTTACGCGAAAAAAGCGCGCGGTATGATGGCAAGGTATATCATTGAGAACCAAGTATCGGATTTGGAAAGCCTGAAGGCGTTTGATATTGCAGGATACCGCTTTAGTGAAGAAGCAACGCAAAAGGCCCAAGAACCGGTGTTTTTGAGAGCAGAACAATGACAACAAAATTATGGGTAGCAGCAGTGTTCGCCGCTGTGTTTGTTAGCGGCTGTAGTGGACATTTTACAACTAGAGTCAGCAATGTGCCGGTCGATTGCGAAGGTGATTCACGTTCGTGTTCTATGAGCTGTCGCAGAGATTACTCAGATCCGATGCAAGTACAAAACTGTGAGGACAGGTGTTTTCAACAGCAAAATCAATGTCGAGTGGATAGACCAACAGAAGATAAATGGGAAATTACGGACGAAAAACCGACTTATCCCGCTTCCTTCTAATTCACTACGCTACGCGCCTTTGGGTAAGCTCATATAGGCGCGTACAACTCTGTCTCTAAATGCTAAATCCGCTGCTTTTTCGGCAGCTCTGTAAAGTTGGCAAAACCCCTCGGGCTTTCCTGTCTGCAATAAGATGTCATCTAAAGCATCGATGCCAGTTAGGGTCTGCTGCCAGCGAGATACGATAACAGAGTCAGGCTCTGGCAGCTGACAGAGGATTTGCTCAGATAGCCTAAACTCACTGTCGGTAGCGACTTTGATCATATCGTCATTGGCCGCAGCTAACCAAGTAGCGCCTTTTGCATTGACACAAATTAACGGTAAATAAGGCGCGATGGCTGGAAAGGCGGTGTTTTTAAACACCTCCACTTGCCAGTAAGCGCGAGCAATCTTCACAAACTGCTCGAAATGAGTGATGGCTGAAAAGCCTGATTGTGCGATGGGTTTGATTTCAACTCTGGGTTTGTTTGCATTCACCGTATCGTTTGCGGTATCTATATACCAATCTCCCACCAACATCGCATTTTGAAAGTACTCATCGCGTAGCGAACCCCATACTTTTTTGAGCTCGGCATTCTCTTTAAGCATGTAATTCCTGAGCACAGATAAACGTTCTGAATTTTGCTTGAGCTCCGTGGTGACGAGTTTAAACATTTCATCGCGAATTTCTAGGCAGCGACCAAGCGGGTAGGGTTTATCTGAAAAATAACTGTACTTTGGTGCAAGCGCAAGATCGGCTTTGAGACGAAGGTTTGCCAGCTCAAAAGCGAGTAAATCTATTTCCTGTTGTGTCAAAACAAAGCCACTGGGTAGATACTAGATGGCACTAGTATAACCACAGTGGCGAATTTGGCCTATTTAATTGAAGAAATTAAATAACTTAGGATTGCATCTGGCTTAGGATCTCGGCTCGTATCCGGCAGATATTTAGGCCTTGTGAATATACCTTGCTCTACTAACGCGTCCAGTGCATCTAAGTGCGCAATGCCCGTTTTACCGAGATATAAATTATCTAAGCTGCGGGTATTGGCAAGCTGCACTATGTCTTTAAAGCCTTTTAAGTAGAGGTGATCTTTAGTAAATCCGCCACCACGGAAGATACGCGTGGTCAGCGCAAAGGCTTCATTGACGTTTAATACACCTGAGTCAGCCAAAAATTCATACACTTGATAGAATTTATCGCCTTTAAGCAGCATGTTGACCGCAATCACCCTGAGCGCCAATACTTTCAATCGTGTCAAATTTATTTGCCCAGATTGATACTCACGATAGATGGCAAGGCCTTCTTGAGTATAGGTATTGCCGGGTAGACCTAAGTGCAGCACTTTAAGTTGCTGGGCGTCAGCATTTAAGGTCGTGAGCAAGTGCACGCCTATTTCATGCTCTATCAAGGCATTGATATCAAGCTCAGATAACATTGCACTGCTATTTACAAGCAGAAGACGCTTACTATTGTCGACCATTGCTTTGGCAACAAGCTTGCTTGATATAGCGACCTTACAAGGTAAGCCCATGGTCTCAATCGCTTGATTAAAACGTACTAGGGCCTGCTCGGCTGTAATGTCTTTTTTTGGCAAGGTTTCGGTTTCGCGTGCGTGCAGCAAGAAGGTCGCATTATTTATATCGTTGTAATCCGGCTCACCATAATAGCGTAGCGAGTTATACAAAAAGGCTTCGCGACCAATTTGGGTGATCAGTTCGATTTTTGTGGCGTAGCTGTCGATCACTTTACGATATAAATCTTTTACGATCGGATCTTGGATTTTTCCAACGGGCAAGCGATAGAGTTGCTCTTTAAACTCATACGGGTCAATTTTCAGCGGGCGATATTTAAACGCAGGTTGATAATGACGTTTCGAGAAAAAGCGACGTTTCTCTTGTGCGATATTACTTGGGTTAACGTAATGCAGCGTTTCAAGGTTTCTGGCTATGCGGTATAGCGCTGAGTCCACGTTAATCAGCGCAGGGTCAAGCTGCGACGTTGATTTTGCTTTGCGAAGTGGCTTATAGCAGTGATTTTTCGCAAATGTTTTTGCCGTTTTACTCAAAGCAACATGCATGTTGCGCTGTAGTTTTTCAAACACCACAGGGAATAATTCGCCACTGTTTTCGTCCATAAAGACTTTTTTGACTTCCAGCGGTACCACTAAGGTGTTATCAAAGTGGCTGGTAATATATTGCGCTTGATAACCATGGCCCTGAAAGACGGTATTTTCAGCACAATCCACCAGCTGGCCTGCCAGCTTTTTCAGTCCTAGCTGCTTTTTCAGCTCATCTAATACGGCGCGAAAACGCAAGGTATCAAGTTGTGCAGTGCCAATATTAAAGGTTGGTGCATAAGGGTAGCTGCGAATTTGATAGTTATAGCTGTGCACATCAAATAGCAAGCAGGCACCAAACTTACGCTCAAGCGTGGTTAACAGCGCACTGAGCACACGGTAATAGGCTGCATGCTTTGACAAGCTAACATCTATGTCTGCATTTGGTAGCGCTTGGCTCCACACTTGTTTTCCCCATGCTTCTTTGTATATCGCAAGCTCTGGCGCACGGTTAAGATCGTATTCGTAACGTGAGTCACGCGCGATAAGCGTGATGGGTAATGATTCAATCATGCCGTCGGTAAACGGATCTTCCTCTTGTAAACGCTCAGCATCGCTAATGGCGAACAAGCCTTTTAGGCTAGCACGGGTGCGGTGGCCTGCGTGTACAGCAGTGGCGACATAAGGCACGTATTCTCTCACTTCGAGGTGAAAAGCACCTTCAGCAAATTGTCCACTGATGGGTTTGCCGGCTTCAAGCGCGGCAATGATGGCTTGTTCAGATAGCATGAGCATCTTCTATTACTTGACGGAATTGGTTTTTGCGATGCGTTACTAGCTCTTTGGCGTGCACCACACTCTCTACAAAATCGATAACTTGCACTTGCAGCTTACAGCGGTTTAAACGGTTAATACGGGTTATCCCCCCAGGCGAGAGTACGTTAACTTCGATAAGCTTGCCGCCTATCACGTCAATGCCAACAAAATACAAACCATCACGCACAAGCTTAGGACCGATGTGCTTACATAGCGCTTTTTCTTGGTTAGTGAGTTTGTGTTTCACCACTTTGCCACCGGCATGTACGTTGGCACGCACTTCATTTGCTGCAGGCACACGTTTCATGGCACCAATCGGTTCGCCGTTAAGCATTAGGATGCGAACATCACCCTCGTCGGCACCTTCAACATAATCTTGTAAAATGACGTAGTTGCTGCCTTTACCAGCTTCGTCGCCACCGATATAAAACTCAAGGAGCGAGCTAAAGCTTTGCTTCGCGCGTTTCTCAACGACGATAACACCGCGACCGCCAAAGCCATCAAGTGGCTTTAAGATCATTTTCTCTTGCTCTGACTCAGAGAATATACGCTCTAAATACTCTTTGTTTTTAGATACATGCGTATTTGGTATAAATTCTCTCGCGATGCCTTGGAAGGATGCCGTGTATAGCTTGTTATTAGCAATGCGCAGGCCATCAATGTCGTTGATGATGAAAGTATCATCACGAACAGAGTCTAAAAAGTTCATCGCTAAGGTATCAAGCGGCGGATTAGCGCGCATAAATATTGCGTCAAAACCTGCCAAAGGAAGCTGTACTTTTTTAAACTCAGCTTTGTTGTAAAAGCTCACGAAGTTATCAGATACTTTTTGGCCCGCAACAAATACATCACAGAAGGCACTAGCAACACTTTCGCGAATAGTGAGGTTGTTTACGGTGGTGATGGCAACGACGTGACCGCGCGATACGGCTTCGTGGATAAGTCTTAGCGTGCTGTCGTTTTCAGCTTCTACACGCTCCCAAGGGTACATAATAAAACAGATTTTCACGGGCTATTTTTGCTCAGCAAATAAATTGGCAATATAGCGGTAAAATAGCTAAGACGCTCACGGATTATTTTTATCGACAAGATAAGGAATATCAATCATATATTGGGCAAGAAGCAGAGCACTGACAGGTGCTCTGCAAGGTGGATATCATACTCTAAAGCGGTTAACTATGTCACTCAATTCGTGACTTGCTCGTGTTAGTTGCTCACTGGTGTTGTTGAGTGAATGTGTGGTATCCAAAGAGTGATGGGTGGAGTCAGAAAGCTGAGCTATTCGCTCATTAACTTCTTGTGCTGCAAGACTTTGCTCGTCGGTGGCTTTGGCGATGTGGGTACTCATATCCGAGATAGCGTCAATAAGGCGCTCAATTTCGGTTAATGCGTTATCGGCAAGCTGTACCTGTTCAACCGTTTGCTCCGAGATTTGTTGGCTAATTTTAACTGCTGCTACGGCCTGCTGCGCTTCTTTTTGCAGTCGCTCGATCATGTTGTGGATTTCATCTGTGCTTTGACCTGTACGACTTGCAAGGGTGCGTACTTCATCTGCAACTACGGCAAAGCCTCGTCCTTGTTCACCTGCTCGAGCGGCTTCTATTGCCGCGTTTAATGCAAGTAAATTGGTTTGCTCCGCAATACCTCGAATAACATCGAGCACCGACCCTATATGCTGACTCTCTTGCGCAAGACTCGTTGTGGTCACGCTCACAGATTGAATTTGCTCTGACAGTTTTTTAATGGCGGCGATGGTTTGAGAAATAGTTTGTTTGCCTTTTTCACTGTAATTGCGCGCGTCTGCGGCGGAATGCTCTGCAGTGTCTGCATTGCTACTGATCTCACGAACTTGCATGGTCATTTGTTCAGCAGCCGTGGCGACTTGGCGGCTATTGTCATTTTGCGACTCAATAAATGCCAAGTTTTCTTCGCCAGCCGCTTTTACCTGATTGGCCAAAGTTTCAACTTCTTTGGCGTTATGGGCCACTGTCGCGATGGAATGACGCATCTTCTCAGTATACAAGTTGAAATATTTGGCAAGCGCGGTTATCTCATCTTTGCCGCTTTCGTCGAGTTGTCGAGTCAAATCGCCTTCGCCTTGAGCGATATCTTTCATCATGTCTTTGGCTTGTTGAATGGGGGTGATGATGCTCTTACCTATGATTGCACTAAATGGGAATAGCAAAATAATAAGCACCGCCATCTCAATTAATAGCAAATTTCGAATGTGTGCAAACTCAGCTTCGATAGTGTCGAGGTACACACCGGAGCCGATGATCCAACCCCAAGGTGTAAACGCTTTGACGTAAGATATTTTTTCGACAGGAGCTTCTTTACCGGGCTTTGGCCAAAGGTAGGGAACAAACCCCGCACCACTTTTTTCTGCCACTTGTACCATTTCAACGAATAAGCGCTTGCCAGTGGGATCTTTTGATTGGCTGAGATCTTTGCCGTTGAGCTCGCTTTTAAATGGGTGCATCACCATTTTTGGGTGATAGTCGTTGATCCAAAAGTAATTATTACCTTCGTATCGTAAAGCGGCAACGGCATCAAGGGCTGCGGATTTCGCTTGCGCCTCTGGGAGTTTCCCAGATACATATTGTTGATGAAAGTAAGCCACTAAACTATAGGTATTTTCAACAAGGTTTTGAGTTTTATGATATTGCTGCTTTTCGAGAGCATCATACTGTTGCGATAAGCTTACTGCGCTTTGAAGGATAACGCCGATAATAACTACAATGATAAGTAACGCGAGGCGCTGGAAAATGGTGAGATTTCGAAAAAACTGTTTGGACATAACGCAATCCTTATGTCGTTTTTATTATTGAAAGTAGAAGCGCAAACGCCTCATCAATTCATACTAATTAATCTTAGTAGTAATACCAATTGCGTTAATTCTCCAACCAATTTGAAGGGTGAAATACCATATTAGCTTCGTTAAAAATTTCTCATTTAGAACAACTAAATAGCAAAATTTTTGCCTTGCTACTAAAGCTATTTCTCCGCTTCAAATAGCTCATTTACTTAATGCAATTGATATATAACTTGGATAGAACAATAATTTCAGTTTTTCTTAGTCTAGAAGAATAAACAATTAGACCAATGGACTAGAACTAAATGGAGAGAAAAGAAGAAGTGCCCAGCTCATAGGAAGCTGGGCGCTATTAAGTGTTTACTTAGCTTCAACGTCAAAATGACGATTAAAGAAGTCAGTAATGGTTTGATGCAAGTGGGTTTGTACTTTTTTGCCACGCAAGCTGTGCTTCGAGCCTGGATAAGTCATCATTTCAAATGGCTTAACCTCGTCCTGCAACTGCTTAAATAGTTTCGTTGCATGGGTAAATAGTACGTTATCGTCCGCCATACCGTGATAAATCATCAGCGGGCCTTTTAGTCCATCAGCATAAGGGAACACCGCGCTTTGCTCATAGCCCTTAGCATTTGTATCTGGGTGACCCAAGTAACGCTCAGTGTAATGCGTGTCATATAGAGCCCAATCTGTTACTGGCGCACCAGAGACACCAGCTTTAAAGTAGTCGCCTGCTTTAAACATTGTCATCAGCGCCATGTAACCACCATAGCTGTGACCATAAATACCAATACGCTCAGGGTCGACGTACTCTAGTGTACGTAAGAACTCAACGCCTTTAATTTGGTCAGCCACTTCCACTACACCTAAGTGCTTGTAGATTGGATCTTCAAACTTTTTACCACGGTTGTATGAACCTCGGTTATCTAATTGGAAAATCACATAGCCTTGTTGTGCAAGATATTGGAAATACAAGTTTTTGCTACGCCAGCTGTTGGTCACGCGTTGTGCATGAGGTCCGCCATACACGTTCACAATAACCGGATATTTCTTACCGTTTTCAAGCTTTGCTGGCTTAAATAAGCGGTAATACATGGTTTGACCATCTTCCGCTTTAAGCGTGCCATATTCTGGCGTAGCTAGATTGCTCAAATAAGGCGTTAACGGATGTTCGTTATTCAGCGCATTTTCTTCAAGCCAAGTCACAAAGTCACCATTCACTTTTCGTAACGCAACGGCTGGTGGACGGTTTACAGAAGAGCTTTTATCGATAAAGGTGCGGTTATCTTTCGCCAGTACGACACTATGATAGCTGCCTTTTTCGGTAATACGTTTTGCATCACCATCTTTAAAAAGTGGTACGCTGTATAGGTGGCTTTCAAGCGGTGTGTCTTTGCGGCCGGAGAAGTATACGATACCTTTTTTCTCATCGATGCCCTGAAGGCTTTCAACAATCCAATCGCCTTTAGTAATTTGGCGGACAAGTTGGCCATTGGTTCTGTACAGGTAAAGGTGTTTAAAGCCATCGCGCTCAGATGCCCAAACGAAATGCTTTTTGTCCTTTAGGAATTCAAGGTCAAAGTGTAGGTTAATCCAAGTATCACTGGTTTCGGTCAGGGCAACCTGCTGTTTTTTGCTTTTAGTATCGTAAAAGCGCAGTTCCAGTTTTTGCTGTGAGCGATTTTGCCACTGGTATGACAATGTTTTGTTGTCTTTTAACCAATTTGCACGGGCAATATAGATATCTTTATCGTCGCCTAAATCAATCCAATCCACCTTTTGGTCATTGATCTTTACAACACCCAGTTCAATTTCAACGTTAGCAGTACCCGTATATGGATAGCGTTGATTGAATAACTTGACCTCTTCGGCATAGATTTCGTTACGAATGGCTTCTTGAACAGGGCTTTCATCAATGCGTGTGAAGGCGATTTGTTGCTCATCACCCGACCACCAATAGCCC
Organism: Pseudoalteromonas sp. CO348; assembly: GCF_004208845.1. Classification (NCBI taxonomy): domain Bacteria; kingdom Pseudomonadati; phylum Pseudomonadota; class Gammaproteobacteria; order Alteromonadales; family Pseudoalteromonadaceae; genus Pseudoalteromonas; species Pseudoalteromonas sp. CO348. Next base: position 118,307 of record NZ_SGPI01000010.1, read on the forward strand.
GTCATACGGCTCATCTCTTCTTGAGCAACGAACTCAGCCATGCCGTTTTTAATTACGCCACCGCCGTCTTTAGTTAATTGCGTTTCTTTACCCGATTTAAGGTCAATGGCATAGAGGTTTTGCTCACGAATAAAAGAAACAAAGTTACCTTTTGGTGAGAAGCGAGCGTCGGTTTCGAATGCTTCCGTTTCCGTTAGTTTCTTGCTCTTACCAGAAGCGATTTCATAGTAGTACAAGTCGCCATTGAGTGGGAAAAGTAGCGCTTTGCCATCTTTTGACCATTTGTATTCTAAAATACCACGGCCAAAAATACGTTGACGCTCACGACGTGCTTTTTCTTCATCTGAGAGGTTCTCTGGGCCAGAAAATAGCGCCGCAGAATCTACCAACAAGCGGTTGGTATTGTCTTTTAGATTGTATTCCCAAAGGTCGTAACGGTTATAGTCTTCTTTTTTACCTTGAAGATAAGTAACACGAGAACCGTCAGGAGAAAATTGTAGTTTTACAGGCGCTTTACCTGAAAGAGACGGGTCGTCAAAAAGTCGCTCTAGCGTTAGTTGCTCTGCGCTAACGGTGACAGAGGCAAGCGCTAACGGAAGGGCGATGGTGTAGTGTTTAATGCGAGAGTGCACGGTAGCCACCTTGTTATATTTTTAAAGTCTGATCGGATGGTAATGAAGCCGCTTTGCAATAGCAACAAATTCGGATAGAGTGCCGAGTAAATAGGATTTAAAGAGTTTCACTATGTCATTTGAATTAGCTAAAGAATTACAACGAGACTGTATCTTAATTACCGAGTGGCCGCTGTGTAGCGTATTGTTAATGAATGACTCACAATACCCTTGGTTTATCTTAGTACCTAGGGTTGTGGGCGCGAAAGAAATTATTGATTTACCTGAGTCGCAGCAAGTTCAATTTTGGCAAGAATCGGCCAAGCTGAGTCGTTTGTTACAAGACACCTTTATCCCAGATAAATTAAATGTGGCTGCGCTTGGTAATATGGTGCCGCAACTACATGTGCACCACATCGCACGATTTAAAACCGATATTGCATGGCCAAAACCGGTTTGGGGGCTCTATCCAGCAAAACCCTATAGTGATGAGGAAGTTGAGCAGCTAAAAGCGAGTTTTGCTTAAAGCCTCAAAAAGGCCATTAGACTGTAAACACATCAAGCGCTTTACAAACTTTTAAGCTCTACGTGTTTTGTGTTTATAGCTGAAACTGTTATAACTGAAATTGACTTTTGCCGTTTTAAATCAAGGAGTACGCGATATGAATAAAAGTTTAGTTGTTATTTTGGCAGTATCATTATTATCCGCCTGTAAGGCGACTGTGCCAGAGCCTTATCAAAAAGATCGTGAACCAGAATCCAGAACTGAATATAGTGGTGTGGAAGGGTTGGCGCAGCAACAGCAGGATCAAAACTATTTGATGCGCAAAGAGCTACAAGACAAATGCGATGATGCGAAAGTAAATTTAGCGATTGCTAAATCTGACAAAGCCACAAAAGCCATCAAAAAACACCAAAGAGAAATCGAAGATTATTGTATCTAGGATTAATTACACCATGGTAGTAAGCACTACCATGGTGTGCTCGGTAATTACAGTCCTAGCACCTGCTTACCTTGCTTAAAGGTAACATCAACAGGAATGTTCGCTTTGGAAAGCTTATCTAGATCTTTTTGTAGTTCCGCTTTGATATCGCCGTGTGTGGCGATCAGTTGATCGACTTTTTGATAGTCGCCGTCACCTTGTAGCGTTAGGATAAGGTTAGACAGTTTCTCCATCGCTGCGCCCATCTTCTCCATATTCACTTGATATAAACCATCCGTGTTCTTAGAAAATGCGCCTTCTTCTTTAAAGAAGTTAAAGCGGATCATGTTCGCTTTACCATGTGCACTGGATGCGCCAAAACGTACTGAGCGGAAGATACCAGCCATAAAGGTGATGTAGTAATCCTCAAGCGTACCTTCGGTGATCTCGCCTTTTTTAAGTAGTTGCTCAACCATATATAGGCCTAGGATATCTGCTTTGCCTTCTTCAAGCGCACTGGCGTGTTCTTGCAGTGATTGGCGCACAGTACCTTTACCTGTAATAGTATTTTTAATGCCTAGACCATGGGCCACCTCATGGAACATGGTATTAGCAAAGAAAGCATCAAAGGTGATGTGCTTACGTTGCTCAGGGACGATAAGTTGGTCAGCAATTGGTACTAAGATCTTATCGAATTTTGCGCGCATGGCGTTTTTAAGCTGTAGGCGACGCGTACCTTTTTGGAGTTGCACTTCTTCGTCATTTGGCAGGTTAATCGCAATGGTTTTACTACCCGCGTTTGAATGGCCTGCATAATAAATGACGTCATATGCGTTTAAGTCAGCATCAGATCCAGGCACTTCTTGCTTGTATTTATCGTCAACTGGCAAGCCGGTTTGTAGCTCAGGTAAAAAAGCGGCAAATTTAGCGAGACGCTCACTCCACGCTAAGTCTTTAACCAGAACGTAAGACTCAAAAGCGGCGCGATAGCCAAATAGCTGGTCTTCATAGGTTTCAATTGGGCCAATTACCACATCAATCGGGTTATTCTTCATGTCCATCCAAGCGAAATCAGACGCTTGGTAGCTATTATTGACTAATGCATCTGCGCGCAAGTTTAAGTAGTTTGCAAACTCTTTGTCTTGTGCCAGTTTACTTGCTTGGCGTAAAAGCTCTGCGGCTTTATCCAATTCTGATTTATACGCGGATGAGTAAGAAGTGCTGTATAGCTTGCCGCTTTCATCGCGGCGGATAACAGAATACAGTCCTGTTTTATCTTTTACATCGGCGTTATTTAGCTCGTCTTTGGTGATGTCGCTTGGATAAAATTCTGCACCCAGTGCTTTTTCTTCAAAGCCAGAAAGAAAAACTTGGTCGCCATTTAAACGATCCCAAGGCCCATAGTTAATGTCCGCGAATTGGCGTACTTTTTCGTCTGAGATTTTGCTTAGGAATGTTGCTTTGTCTTCGCCGAACGCTTGCTGCCAAAATAAATCATCCATAATAACCGAAGCGTCGATGAGTAAAGCTAACATCTTTTTCTGGTTATCGTTTAAGTGACTCAAGTCTGTTTCTAGCGTTACTGGGGTATAAATATCTAGCCGGTCTTGAGATGCATTAACTAGCTTATAGCCTGATTGTTTAGTATCAACTTGTGCTTGCTCAGTTTGTGCACTAGGTTTCTCTGAAGAGGTTGATGGCTCAGAGCAGCCTGTTAGGGTGAGACCTGTTGCAAGCGCGATTGCAACTGAAATCATAGAGTGTTTCATAATGCTCCCTTGTTGTCTTAATTATGTGGCGATCACCTTACACGATTTTGTATCACAATACTTAGTTAACTTAGGTTGGCGTGTGATACGCAAGCCGCTGTTAACGTGAAAGGTCATCATTTGTGTCCAGCTGTGGGTCATTTTCAGTATTTTTGCGGCAAAGTTTGCCACAATACACCGTATACTATGAATTCTAACTTGCTAATTATTGAGGGTATATAAATAAAATATTATTTTTTTAGATTTTCTTAACTTTATCCGAAAGTTAGACAATACTTACGTCATAGATACTAAAAATCAGCAGTGTGACCTCCAGCAAGCAAGTGCTTACTTTTGCCATAAGCTTACGCTTGCAGTCGGGTTTTTTATTCAGTTATTAAGGGATTTGGTTTCATGTCTACAGAAAATGCTTTGCTCACGATTCTAACTGACAGAATTAATAACGACACCTTGGTATTGCCGACATTACCTGAAATCGCAGTGCGAGTTAGGCAAGCGGCAGATGACCCTGAAATTAACTTGATGCAGATGGCAGATGTTATTTCTCACGACCCGGCCCTTGCAGCACGTATGATCAAAGTTGCCAACAGCGCTTTTATGGGCCGTTCGGTGAAGGTAAACACCTTAAACCAAGCAGTAACTCGTATCGGTCTCAGACAAATCAAGAATATAGCGACTGCAATGGCGATGGAGCAGCTATTTGTTTCTAATAACAAGCTTATTAAAACTTACATGGACAAAGCTTGGCAGAAAACGCTAAAAGTTGCTTGCCAAGCGATAACAACGATGGATTTTTATCTTCGCGTCAATAAGCATACGTCGCTTAACAAAGATACAATCACTTTGGCTTCTTTGGTGTTTAATATCGGTGTTTTACCGATTTTGACAGAGGCTGAACGTCACCCCGAAGTGTTTGCCAATCCAAGCTTTTTGGCTCATGCCATCCAGAAACTAGGCGGCAAAATTGGGGGGGCAATAATGCGAGAGTGGGAATTCACCGATGAGTTTGTTGAAGTCGCAGAAAGCTGGGCAAATCCAAATTATCGGCCTGAACATGTTTGTTATGTCGACTTTATTCGTGTTGGTGCAATTGTAGAAGGTATTTTGCAGGTGTCGGATAAGTCTGCAGCGCTAAAACAGTATGAAGAAAAAGGGGTAATAAGAGAGGTGAATATGTTTGCTGATGACACTTATTTGAATGTACTCGAAGACGTTAAAACAATGTTTGCTTAGCGCCTTTTGCTTACTGTGAATACAAAGACCTCTGTTGAGGTCTTTGGCGTTTAGGGCATAGCCTCGGCCCGGGGCTTTCTAAATATTCTGCTTATCCGAGCACCTGTAACTGAAATCGTTAAGCCACATAAAATAAAACCACCCCCAACGGCTTCCATTAACATCAATTGCTCATTGAGTAATAGTGCTGAACCTACAATGCCGACAATAGGAATTAATAAAGCAAAAGGCGTCACTGCCGCGGCCTTGTGATTTTTAAGTAGCCAACCCCATATTGCGAATGCAATTAGTGTCGAGATATAACCCACATAGGCAATGGATAGCCAAGACTGTGTTGTAGTGTTTAGTAGTAAGGTCAATGGGGCATCAGTTTCAATAAAATAAGACAGTGTAAAAAGTGGCAATGGCGGCACTAGGCTTACCCAGACAATAAAGTGGAGTAAATTAACGTCTTGCAGGCGCTTCATAATGAGATTTGAAAACGACCAAAATAATGCCGCTAATAGAATGAGCACCGCGCCCAATATTGTCGTTGACCCAGAGGAGTTGATAAAAAACAAACTAAAGCCAAACGTTGCGATGCTAATCCCCACCACTTGAAAGCGATCCATGGTTTCCTTTAACAACAAAACACTTAGCAAAACCGTGAAAATGACTTGGGCTTGTAGCAGCAAAGAAGCAATGCCGGCTGATGCGTTTGACTCCATCGCAATAAACAGCAAGCTAAACTTAAGCACACCTAAAAATAGCCCAACCCCGAGCACGTTCCATACCGACGTGTTAGGAAAAGGAATGAAGAATACTGCAGGGATCGCGACTACCAAAAAACGCAAGCCTGAGAATAAAATAGGAGGCAACTCTGCTAGGCCAAATTTAATGACCGAAAAGTTAAGCCCCCAAATGATCACTACCATCAAAGCCAATGAAATGCTTTTTACATTCACGCGCGTCAAACTCCGTTTAATTGTACGAGTTACCGTTTTCGGGTATCGGGACTACCAGCGTAAACTGTCTTCGATGCCTGAAATTCAGGTTAGCAAAGCGTTACTGCCAAAGCCGAATTGCTATCATGCCATTGACGAGTAAATAAAGCGCGACAAATGCGTTGGTTAGTGCAAATAAAGTGGCGAGTCAGTAACTATACGCTCGTACTTGAGTGCGTGTAATCCGTTCGCTATTGGCGCAAAGTGACCTTGTGAAGATAAAGTATTGAGCAGGATTAAGAAAAATTGATAGCCATATCCGCTATCAATTTTTCGTACCCAGAGGCCAACAGGCCCTAGGTGATACTAAATTAAGACTCTAGGCCTTCGTCGTCACCAAGACCTTTGGTTAGATCTTCTAACAACTCTTTGATTTCTTCCGATACCAAAATAAAGTCAGCATCAAGTTTAACGGCTAGATCTTCTTTAGGGATATCCGCATTTTGGTCTTTAAGTGCTTCTGCATAGCTTAAACGCTTTAATGTGCCATCGTTTTGTAAAACGAACTTCACGCGCTCACGCCAATCTAACGCGAGTTTAGTCACACGTTTACCGTTTTCTAGGTGCGTTTTGATTTCGTCTGATGAAAGGTCATGTTGTTTTAACTTTACCTGAGCGCCGTTGTCGTCTGGCTCTTGCAACTCAGCATCGGTGCCTATTGCAAAGCCTTCAGGTGCACTAAACTCGGTGAGCCAGTGTGTTAGCTGTAAGTCTAAATCATAGTTTGCAAAAGCAGGTACAACAGGAAGCGTGCCCAGAGACTTACGCAGTAGTGCAAGTAGTTCTTCCGCTTTATTGAAGCTGGCACTATTTACAATCACCCAACCTGATTTTTGGTCGATAAAAGCAAATTGCAGGCTCGATTTTTTGAACGCTTGAGGCAATAAAGTGGCTAGGATATTTTCTTTAATATCGTCTTTTTCTTTTTTCTTTACTGGACGATTTTCTTGTTGCTCTATTTGCTCAATTTTTTCGGCGACCATTTCATTGACTACGGCTGCAGGAAGCACTTTTTCTTCACGCTTAGCACACACTAAGATACTGTCTTGAGAAAAATGTGAAAGCATCTGACCATGTTTACCGAAGGCTTTTGTCCAGCCAAAAGTGGTCATGTCTTGGCTACCACAAGGACGAAAAATATCCTGCTCGAGTGCTTTTTCGAAATCTTCTTGTGCGTAAGTTACATCTTGTTTGAATTTGTAGCAGATTAAGTTACTGAACCACATAGAAATATGCCCGTCTGGAATAAAATTGCGGTCATCATAACAAAAAGGTCACGGCTTGTATTCCACTAGATGATGTTTGGTGGTGGGGGATATATCTTGCGCCAATACGCCACTTTGCAGCTTGGCGTATTGGACGGTTGTCGTGTTCTAAACTTGGTTAGCTAAACATCGCCATTGGTTTTTGTAAGTCTTTTGGGAAGCTGATGTAGTAGGTTAGGCCTTTGCCTTCTTCACTATTTACTTCGATATCCCCATTCAAAGTTTGTTTTACGAGGTTTAGGGTAATATGGGTACCAAGCCCACTGCCACCTTGATCGCGTTTGGTCGTAAAGAAGGGGTCAAACAACCGGTCTAGTTGGGCCTTACTTACGCCCTTACCGTTGTCTTTGTAGACGATATTAACCATACCATTGTCTTCTTTGATTTTAATATCTATTTGTCCTTGGTCTTGATTTTCAAAACCATGGATCAAAGAGTTCATGATAAGGTTAGTGAATATTTGGCTAATTGCCCCAGCTGGTAAATTTAGCGTCATGTCTTCAGGGCATTCAACATTCACTTGATGATGAGTTTTCTTCAATTTTGGATGTAATGAGCGGATCACTTCACCAAGGTATTGCTTCAGGTTAATAGTACGAACCGCTTCACTGGCCTGATCGACTGCAATTTGTTTAAAGCTTGCGACAAGCTCAGATGCACGGTCTAAATTAGTGGTAAGTAGGCTAGCACTTTGCTTTGCTTCACTAATAAATTCTTCTAACGCTTTTGGTGATAAGGTTTTTCCGTTGTACGCCGCCTCAAGCTGATCTAAACGTTCCTGTAAAAACGACGTCGCAGTCACGCCGATACCAACGGGCGTATTAATATCGTGCGTAATACCGGCAACGAGACCACCAAGTGCCGCCATTTTTTCAGAGCCTACTAGTCGCTCTTGTGCCATATTCAGCTCATCTACGTACTTCTCAAGTTCTTTTTGTTTCGTTAATAGTTCTTCTTCTGTTTGTTTTCTTAAATCAATCTCTTCTGTGAGCGTTAACTTCTGCTTTTCTAATTCATATTTTTGTTGCTGAAGATCCATCATCGCTTGGCTCAGGTTTGAGGTTTTTCGTGCGACTTCTTGTTCCAACTGAATGTTATGTTGGTCGAGCTTTTCATTGCTGATCAGCAGCTCTTTTTGAGTTTGGTCGAGTTTTTTACGATATTCAGAGACCTTATCAATTAGCTTATTGAATGCCTCTTCCATGATCTTTAGTTCATTGCGCTCTTTTGCGCCGATATCTATTTTATGGCCATCAACGTTGTCGACCTCAAAGTCTTCAATTTGCTCGGTGAGGTCGCTTAATGGCTCGGTAAGTAGCTTTCTGAAGGCAATTAAAAACAGAATAATCAAGAATGTTGTCTTGATCATCGCATTACCTATCAAAAAGTAGATAGAAATCATGATGCGGCTAAAGACGACTTCTCGGCTAGAAAATAATGTTACGTCGCCGACTTGCGTTGCACGTCCCGAGAATTCAAAAATTAATGGAAATGTATAACCAAATAAACCGGATGGCGTATCTTCGATTATTGCTTCTTCTTGAACAAGCTGCTGGCTATACAGCTCGTGAATATCTAGTGAGCGGCCAAGCTGCGAAATAATCTCACCGCTGTCATCACGTACAATAATTCCTTCGATCATGGGGATCGCAAGTAGCCCCTCAGCGGTAGTAACGGTCTGCTTCGTATTGAGTTCCCAAATGGCACGGGTCAAACTGCGGCTAAAGGTTTTTTGCAGCATGGTAAGTTCATTGCGAATATAGTCTTTGGTATTGACGTATTCAGCAACGATTTGACCACATGTGACGACAAAGGTTAGAAGGAAGTAAACCGACAGCACATTGGTGAGCAATTTTTTTGAGAGGCTTTTTTGCAGCATGAATTAAGCTGAGCTCCTACGGTAAGTTCATCGCCTTTGTATAATCTGTTTTTAAAGTTAGCCAATAAATGGTTAAAAATAAATAATTATCTTCATTAATTATGCTTTTTAGCGCCTTACCTAGGAAAGTTTAATGTGTTATAAGATAGCGATATCCAGTGACCGTTTTATTAACGATAGTACAAGACTGACCACTTTATGAGTTATTCCGTCTTAGTTTGCGATGATTCGGCTGTCGCCCGTAAACAAGTCATTAAAAACTTACAGAGCAAATTAGACCTGACCTTGCACCAAGCACAGAATGGCCAGCAGGCGATTGATTTACTGAAAACTCAGCAAATAGATTTATTGTGCCTGGATTTAACCATGCCAATACTTGATGGGATTGCTGTGTTAGAGGCAATAAAAGCACACCGAATTGAATGTTTCGTGGTGGTTATTTCGGCAGATGTTCAGGCCAAGATGAAAGAAAGAGTAGCAAATTTGGGGGCGTTAGGGTTTTTAGAAAAACCGGTTAAAGCAGAGCAGTTATTAGGATTACTGCACCAGTTTGGGATCCGATAACTTATCTATGCAAATTACAAATGTCACTATTAGAAATTTGCATAATCTATTTTGCTCTTTCGTATTGACAGCGCGGCTAAACTTCAGGCACTCTAAAATTATGAAAACGAATATTATCACTACGACCATTATTACAACCACCATCCTAACGGGATAGTGGCATAGGTCAGTGCGAGTTTGAAAAAGGCCTGTGTTCACTAAGAACACAGGCCTTTTTTGTTTTTGGAATGAGGAAAAATGATGCGAGTACTAAAGTTTGGAGGGTCTTCCCTCAAAGATTTTGCCTGTTTACAAAGAGTCAGAGAGCTAGTTAAAGACCATGGCCAACAACAAGCGCTTATCGTGCTGTCGGCTCCCGGTGGCATGACAGATCAGCTCGTTGAGCTTGCTGATTTGGCTGGACGAGGAGAAGCGTTTGACTCCCAGTGGCAGTCATTTACTTCCCGCAGCCAAGGCTTATACGATGAAGTACAAGCGGTGTACGGTGGTGTTGTAGGCTGGCCTGACTTTGAATTACTTAAGAATAAATTAGATGGGGCCAAGTTACTGGGACACTGCCCAGATCAAGCAAGAGCCTATGTTATTAGTTTTGGTGAACGCATTAGCGTTGCGCTGATGGACACTATGCTGCAATCAGACTCAGTGGCGCTCAATGCTGACGCTTGTGTAAAAACGCAGGGCGGGTATCTTGATGCCGAGGTTGACCTTAAGCTAAGTAAGCTATGTTTTGCAGAATTAGTGCGTGCCCAAGCGTCGCGTTTTTATATCATGGCAGGATTTACGGGAAGCAATGAAGCGGGCGAGCTGACAACACTTGGTCGCAATGGTTCTGACTACTCTGCGGCAGTCGCTGCTGCGTGTCTTGAAGCCGAAATCTGCCAAATCTGGACTGACGTTGATGGTGTCTACAGTGCAGATCCTCGCCTAATAAAGAAAGCGACTAAGGTTGACGTGCTATCTTATAAAGAAGCGATGGAGCTATCTTATTTTGGCGCTAAAGTGTTGCACCCAAAAACCATTTTACCTTGCGCCAAAGCAGATGTGCCTTGTGAAATTAAAAATACTCATGACCCAGAAGTGCCGGGTTCACTGATTTGTGCTCAAGGCGGTGGCGAGGCTCCGGTAAAAGCGCTTTCGAGTCTCGATAAACTGGCTATGTTGACCGTGGCAGGACCTGGGATGAAAGGCAAGGTTGGCATGGCTGCTCGGGTCTTTTCCGCACTGGCAGCAGATAATGTATCCATCGTACTTATTACGCAATCTTCTTGTGAATTCAGCATCAGTTTCTGTGTCCATGAGCAAGACTTAACACTTGCGCTGGCTGCGCTTGAGCAGGCATTTGAGCTTGAAACGCAAGCAGGTTTAATCGACCCAATTGAAGTGCAGCGTAACCTTGCTATCGTTACTTTGGTTGGCGACAACATGAAAGCGCACAAAGGTCTTGCGGCCAAATTCTTTGCGTCACTTGCACAGGCTCAGGTGAATATTGTTGCCATCGCGCAGGACTCAACGGAGAGTTCTATTTCGGCGGTGGTTGACGGTGAACTTTGCCAAGATGCGGTAAAAGTGTGTCACGAAAACTTCTTCACGCACGTGCCATCCATCGATGTTTTCTTGATTGGCTGCGGTCTAGTGGGTCAAGAATTAATGAAGCAGTTTCATAAGCAGCAAGCATGGCTTGAAAAACGCAATATCCGTTTGAATCTCTATGGCATTGCAAACTCAAGTAAGTGTTACTTAGACCCAGAAGGCGTACCGTTTGATAACTGGGAGCTGGCGCTTGAGAAAGCTGAGTCGGGCTTTGATTTACAACAGGTGAGCCAGTTTGTTAGACAAAATCATTTAATTAACCCTGTGATTGTCGATTGTAGTGCGGCTCAATTCGTTGCCGATGGCTATTTAGACTTTCTTAATGCGGGCTTTCACGTCGTTGCGGCCAACAAAAAAGCCAATACTGGCAGCTATGAGTATTATCAGTCACTGCAGCAGGCTGCACTTGCTAAGCGCCGTCACTTTCTATACGAAACCAACGTTGGCGCCGGACTCCCTGTATTAGACAACCTTAAATTGCTGTTTGGCGCAGGAGATGAATTGCTTTCATTCAGTGGTATTTTGTCTGGCTCGCTATCGTATATCTTTGGCGTATTGTCGGATGGTTTATCGCTATCGGAAGCGACAGAGAAAGCCAAACAAAGCGGTTTTACAGAGCCAGATCCGCGCGATGACTTATCTGGTACGGATGTCGCGCGTAAGCTGCTTATCATTGCCCGTGAATCGGGGCTGCCGTTGGAGCTCAGTGATATTGAAGTTGAATCAGTATTACCTGAAGGGTTTGCTGAGGGCGCCAGTGTTGATGAATTTATGGCGCAATTACCGCAATTAGATGATGCTTTCGCAGCGCGTATTGCGGCGGCCAAAGCACAAGGCCAAGTGCTACGCTATGTCGGTTCAATCGTTGACGGTAAATGCCGCGTTGGCATTGAAGCGGTAGATAAAGAGCACGCTCTGTACGATATTCGCGATGGTGAAAACGCACTGGCTATTTTAAGCCAATATTATCAACCAAAGCCTTTTGTGATCAGAGGTTATGGCGCGGGCGCAGAAGTGACCTCTGCTGGCGTATTTGCTGATATCCTAAAAACGCTGTCGAGGTAGGAGTTATGAAAACGTTTTATGCACCAGCGTCAATGGGCAATTTTTGTGTTGGCTTTGACGCCCTTGGCGCCGCACTCCAGCCTATTGATGGCAGTTTACTGGGTGATCAGGTCAGCGTTGAAGCCGCAGAGCGTGATACGTTCAATTGTATTGGTCCATATGCCGAAAAGCTCTCCGCCGATCCTAAAGACAATTTGGCGTTCCAGTGTTTACAGCACTTCAAACAGTATGTAGCTCCCAGCATGCCTGCGGTTGCCATGACCTTGTATAAGGGCCTTCCTGTTGGTTCAGGTCTAGGCTCTAGCGCATGCTCTGTGGTTGCCGCTTTCGCTGCACTCAATGATTTTGCCAATACGCAATTAAACCAAGAGGCGCTCATTGAATTGATGGCCGACTTTGAAGCAAAAGTCAGTGGCGGTCGTCACTACGACAACATCACGCCATGCTACCTTGGTGGACTACAACTTACTGCGGACTGCATTCCAAGTAAAGCAATCAGCGTTGCGCATGATGAAAGCTGGTTTTATGTTATTGCATATCCTGGCTTTGCATTGAATACAGCGAAAGCAAGACAAGCACTACCGCAGCAATTTTCTTTGCATCATACGGTGGAATTTGCCCAGCGACTGTCTGGCTTTTGTTTATTGATGCAGTCAGGTCAATTTGACAAAGCACTGTCGATGATGAAAGACAGTATTGCCGAGGAAGCGAGAGCGCCACTCATTGCTGGCTTTTGTGAGGCAAAAGACGCGCTACCAGCTTTAGGTGCTGAGCTGGTGAGTATTTCAGGGGCAGGGCCCACACTATTTGCTATTTGTAAGTCTGAGCAACAGGCAAATGCAGTGCAGCAGTGGTTGCAACAAAATTACATTAATGAAGCGGGTTTTAGCCATATTTGCCGATTAGATGCGCAAGGCACAAGAGAATTAAGGGATCAAAAGTAATGAAATTAGTGAATTTAAAAGACGAACATCAGGTTGTTTCATTTGTTGAAGCGGTAAAAATCGGTTTAGGTCGTAACCAAGGGGTCTTTTTTCCTCCTACATTTGAGCGTATTGCGGATGTTGATGCACTACTTGAATTACCTTTTGCAGAGCGTAGTGCCAAGGTATTACATCACCTTATTGGTGATGAACTACCACAAGATACGCTCAATGCGATGGTAAAACGCGCCTTTAATTTCCCAGCTAAGTTAGTCGAAGTTACTAAAAATCAGCATTGTTTAGAGCTTTTTCATGGACCAACACTGGCGTTTAAGGACTTTGGCGGCCGCTTTATGGCGGAATGCATTAGCATGTTTAATCAAGGTGAGCGCGTGACTATCCTCACCGCAACAAGTGGTGACACTGGCGCCGCCGTTGCCCATGCATTTTACGAAAAAGAAAATGTCGATGTGGTGATCCTTTATCCTCATGGCAAAATTTCGCTTGCCCAACAAAAGCTGTTTACAACACTTGGGAAAAACATTCATTGTTATGCTGTAGATGGCAGCTTTGATGACTGCCAAGCGATGGTAAAGTCAGCATTCCTTGATGACGAAGTAAAGCAAAAGCTTGGTCTTAATTCGGCAAACTCCATCAACATCAGTCGTTTAGTGGCGCAAGTATGTTATTACTTTGAAGCGCTAGCGCAATTACCTAAATCGCAGCGTGATAAAGTGCATGTTTCAGTGCCAAGTGGTAACTTCGGTAATGTCTGTGCAGCAATGATTGCAGCGGCGGTTGGATTACCTATTGCCAAGTTAAGTGCCACGACAAACCAAAATGATACTGTGCCCCGTTACATTGCCTCGGGTGAGTGGCAACCAAACGACACTTTAGAGTCACTCTCTAATGCGATGGACGTGAGTAAACCTAATAACTGGCCTCGTGTTGAAATCATGTTAGAAAGAGGGGATTTTAACAAACATGACTTTTATTCACGTTCGGTGTCAGAAGCGCGGACTCAGGCGGTAATGCAAGAATTACATGACAAAGGTTACTTGGCTGAGCCGCACACTGCGATAGCCTACGAGGGATTAGCGCTGGACTCTCAAGCGGATGAAACCGGAATTTTCCTTGCCACTGCGCATCCTGCGAAATTTAAAGAATCTGTAGAAGGTGTTTTAAATCAGCAGCTTGATATGCCTAAACCATTGAACGATGCATTGCAAAAACCATGTTTGGCAGAGCCGCTTAGTGCAGATTATGATGCTTTGAAGGCGGCAATGTTAGCAAAACTCAACTAAATCAGAGAACCTGTCTGAGTGGGTAGAACGTCCACTCAGATAAGGTCAATTTCAAGACTATATTAGCTTTTCAAATGCAACTTGGGTTGTCTTATTTAAAATATTAATGTTTAAATAAAAAAATATCATCGCGATAGGGGTGTGAAATAAATTCAATCCCTGCTTAAATATGCCCATGCTGATTTCATAGGCAAACTGGTTATCTTGTGATGCTAGATTGTCTTTAAAAATACCCTTACGTTTACCTAGGAGAAACCATGTTAGAACGTAACATGAATATTGCAGATTTTGACCCAGAACTATTTGCAGCGATTGAAGCAGAAACTTCACGTCAAGAAGAGCACATCGAGCTTATCGCTTCTGAGAACTACTGTAGCCCACGTGTACTTGAAGCGCAGGGTTCTCAGCTAACAAACAAGTATGCTGAAGGTTACCCAGGTAAGCGTTACTACGGCGGTTGTGAGCACGTTGACGTGGTTGAGCAGCTCGCGATTGACCGTGCCAATGCGCTATTTGGTTCGACTTACGCTAACGTTCAGCCTCACGCTGGCTCACAAGCAAACGCGGCGGTATTCCAAGCGCTACTTCAGCCACATGATACCGTGCTAGGTATGAGCCTTGCCCACGGTGGTCACTTAACGCACGGTTCACACGTAAACTTCTCTGGTAAAACGTACAATGCTATCCAGTACGGTCTAAACGAAGAAACTGGCGAAATCGATTACGCGCAAGTTGAAGCGTTAGCACTTGAACACAAGCCAAAAATGATCATCGGTGGTTTCTCTGCGTACTCAGGGATCGTTGACTGGGCGAAGTTCCGCGAAATCGCTGATAAAGTAGGCGCTTACCTACTTGTTGATATGGCGCACGTTGCAGGTCTAGTTGCCGCTGGTATTTATCCAAGCCCAGTGCCTCATGCACACGTTGTAACAACAACAACGCACAAAACGCTAGCGGGTCCTCGTGGTGGTCTTATCATCTCTGCTTGTGATGATGAAGAAATCTACAAAAAGCTAAACTCTGCCGTATTCCCTGGTGGCCAAGGTGGTCCTCTATGTCACGTTATCGCTGCGAAGGCGGTTGCGTTCAAAGAAGCACTACAGCCAGAGTTCAAGTCATACCAAGAGCAAGTGGTTAAAAATGCACAAGCTATGGTTGCGGTACTTCAGGAGCGTGGTTATAAAGTGGTTTCTGGCAAAACTGAAAACCACCTGTTCCTACTTGACCTGATTGATAAAGACATCACAGGTAAAGATGCAGATGCAGCGCTTGGCCGTGCAAATATCACAGTAAACAAAAACTCCGTACCAAACGATCCACGTTCACCGTTCGTTACTTCTGGTCTGCGTATAGGTTCTCCTGCAATCACTCGTCGTGGCTTCAAAGAAGCTGAGTCGAAAGAGCTTGCTGGCTGGATCTGTGACGTACTAGACAACATCAATGATGAGTCTGTACAGGCACAAGTGAAAGAAAAAGTAAAAGCAATTTGCGCTAAATTACCTGTTTACGCATAATTTCGCTCACAAAAAAGCAGTTTTTTGTTATGATTAAGGCCGCATTCAAGCGGCCTTTTTTGTTTTTGAGTCAACGAGAGCGTCTATGCATTGTCCATTCTGTACAGCCAAAGATACCAAAGTGATAGATTCACGTTTGGTTGCTTCCGGCCACCAAGTCCGTCGCCGTCGTGAGTGTATTTTATGCCACGAACGCTTTACTACCTTCGAGGGCGCAGAGCTCTTAATGCCGCGCGTGATAAAGCAAGATGGTACCAGAGAGCCTTTCAATGAAGATAAGCTACTCAATGGCATGCACCGAGCGCTGGAAAAGCGCCCAGTCAGCACAGAACAAATAGAAGAAGTAGTACACCAGATTAAATCTCAAATTCGTGGTACGGGTGAACGCGAAGTACCAAGCGACATGATTGGCGAATGTATTATGGAAGCCCTCAAAAAGCTCGATAAAGTGGCTTATGTGCGATTTGCTTCAGTATATCGCTCTTTTGAAGATATTCGTGAGTTTGGTGAAGAAATTGCGAGGTTGGGGGATTGAGCCAGTTCACAGCGCAAGACCATGATTACATGAGCCGCGCCATCACGCTTGCAAAGCGCGGTAAATACACCACAACACCTAATCCAAACGTCGGCTGTGTGATCGTAAAAGACGGTGAAATCGTCGGCGAAGGCGCGCACTTAAAAGCAGGTGAAGGCCATGCTGAAGTGCATGCGCTTAAGCAAGCTGGAGCTAAAGCCGCTGGTGCAACTGCCTATGTAACGCTTGAGCCGTGTAGTCACTATGGCAGAACGCCGCCGTGTGCTAAAGGTCTGATTGACGCAGGCGTCAGCAGAGTGGTTGCAGCCATGGTTGATCCCAACCCACAAGTTGCAGGGCGTGGATTGGCAATGTTAGAGGCCGCGGGAATTGCAACGGCTTTTGGTTTGTTAGAGCCACAAGCAAGGGCACTGAATACCGGATTCTTGAAGCGAATGGAGCATGGATTGCCATTCGTGACTTGTAAGCTTGCCGCTTCTCTTGATGGTAAAACCGCACTAAACAATGGCCAGAGCAAGTGGATTACCTCAGCGGAAGCGCGCTTAGACGTACAGAGCCACCGCGCGCAGAGCTGTGTGGTCTTGACCGGAGCGGATACGGTTATGGTAGACAACGCCAGACTCAATGTTCGTGAGGAGTTTTTGCAAGACACCGATTATCCTCAATCTGAGCTACGCCAGCCGATACGTGCGATTATTGACTCACAAAATCGTCTGACACCAGATCTTGCGCTATTTAAAATTACATCTCCGGTGATTATTTTTCGCCGTACTATTGATAATTCAGCGCAATGGCCTCATTTCGTAGAGCAAATTGTCGTGCCTGAAATCAACGGTAAGCTCGACCTAAAAGCCGTGCTCAACAAGCTGGCTGAAAAGCACTGTAATTATGTTTGGTTAGAAGCCGGTGCCACCCTTGCGGGGGTAATGCATGAACAAGGGCTAATCGATGAATATATCGTCTATTTGGCACCGAAAATAATTGGCGCTGGAAAAGGGCTGTTTAACACCACGCCACTGAGTGCCATGTCGCAAATACCAGAGTTAGTGTTTGGCGACGTTTGCCAAGTGGGGCCTGATCTCAAACTTATCGCGACTAAAGAGAAGTAAAATGTTTACAGGTATTATCGAAGCAACAGGAACATTAACTCAATTGCAGCTCAAGGGCGGCGATTTAATTGTTCGTGTGACCACGACATCTCTTGATATGAGCGATGTAAACTTGGGTGATAGTATTGCCACTAACGGGGTTTGCCTGACCGTAACTGAGAAGTTTCATGATGGCTTCAAAGCCGATGTTTCTAACGAAACCTTAAGTTTGACGCGTTTTGCCGAGTACCAACAAGGCCAAAAGGTAAATCTTGAAAAGGCACTGCAGCCGATTTCACGTCTAGGCGGTCATTTGGTGTCAGGCCATGTGGATGGTATTGCTGAAGTGGTTGAGATAACCGCTAATGCCAGAGCGACTGACTATTGGTTAGCCGCGCCGTCATCGCTAATGAAGTATATTCCGTATAAAGGTTCGGTTGCCATTGATGGTATCAGTTTGACGGTCAATGCCGTGGAACAAAATCGCTTTAAACTGACCATAGTGCCACACACGGCGCAAGAAACGACGATTGCAGGTTTTCAAGTCGGGTCAAAACTAAACCTAGAGGTTGACCAAATCGCCCGCTACCTCGAAAGACTAATTCAGGGTGAGCCAAGCGCTGCCAGCGAGTCCACTCTCACAACCAGTCTATTGGCGAAAGCTGGCTTTATAAAGTAGCCACAGACAAAGTAAAAATGGGAAAACTATGAGTTTAAATAGTGCTGAGGAAATCATCGCGGACATTAAAGCCGGTAAAATGGTTATTTTGATGGACGATGAAGACCGAGAAAATGAAGGTGATCTGATCATTGCAGCAGAGCACATTACACCAGATGCAATTAATTTCATGGCAACATATGGTCGCGGGTTAATCTGTTTGACCATGACACAGGAGCGCTGTGAGCAGCTGAACTTGCCACTAATGGTGAAAACCAATGGCGCTCAGTTCTCTACCAACTTTACTTTGTCTATTGAAGCTGCAAAAGGCGTAACGACGGGGATTTCAGCGGCAGATCGTGCTCGTACAGTGCAAGCTGCAGTTGCCAAAGGTGCGGTGCCTGAAGATATTGTACAACCTGGTCATATCTTCCCAATCATGGCGCAACCAGGCGGCGTTTTAACGCGTGCAGGCCATACTGAAGCTGGATGTGATTTAGCACGTTTGGCGGGATTGGAACCTGCATCTGTGATTGTTGAAATTCTAAATCCAGACGGCACTATGGCACGTCGCCCACAACTAGAAGTATTCGCAAAAGAACACGATATTAAAATCGGCACCATTGCTGATTTAATTGAGTATCGTAATTTAAACGAAACCACTATCGAAAAAGTAGCAGAGTGTAGACTGCCTACTGAGTTTGGTGAGTTTAATCTAGTGACGTACAAAGACACCATTGATAATCAACTTCACTATGCGATGGTAAAAGGCGAGATAAAATCGGAAGAAGCCAATTTAGTACGTGTGCATCTGCAAAGCACGTTTAACGATATTCTTCATTCAGATCGCAGCGCGGATAGAAGCTGGACACTGCAAAGTGCCATGAAGCACATCGCCGACAACGAAGGTGTATTAGTCATTCTTGGTAAGCAAGAACGCAGCGAAGAGATGGAAGCGCTGGTTAAGGCATTTGCTGCGGAAGATGCGGGTGAACAGGTGAACTACCGTAAATTCCAAGGTACTTCGCGCACCGTAGGTGTGGGGTCGCAAATTTTGGCTGATTTAGGCATTCAGAAAATGCGCCTAATGAGTCTACCGAAAAAATATCATGCACTGTCTGGTTTCCACTTAGAAGTGGTTGAATACGTCGAACCAAAATAATTCCAAAATGCCAAATTGATCGCAATCGCCTATATTCAGATAGTAGGCGATTGCCACATTACTGTGCTATCATGCGCCTCAATTTGGCAATTGCTCATACAGATTAGGAACATCTAATGAAAGTAATCGAAGGTAATAAATACGCTCCTGGCAAAAAATTTGCCATTGTCATTTCACGTTTTAACGATTTTATCGGTAGCAGCTTACTTGAAGGCGCTGTAGATGAATTAAAACGTACCGGTGGTGTTAGCGATGAAGACATCACGGTTGTATATGTACCGGGAGCGGTTGAACTACCACTAGCAGCAAAACGCGTTGCGATGAAAAAAGAGCACGACGCGATTATTGCGCTAGGTGTGATTATTCGTGGTGGTACGCCACACTTCGATTTAGTTGCTAACGAGTCTAACAAAGGCTTAGCTAGCGTTTCATTAGATTATGACATCCCTGTTGCTTTTGGTGTACTTACTACTGAAAGCATTGAGCAAGCTATCGAGCGCGCGGGCACTAAAATGGGCAACAAAGGGGGAGAAGCCGCCCTTGGAGCTCTAGAAATGGTGAACGTGCTAGAGCAAATTTAAGAGGAATCTCAGTGAAACCAGCAGCTAGACGCAAAGCACGTGTACTTGCTTTACAAGCTATTTATTCTTGGCAGCTAAGTGGTAACCCAATTGCCGATATCGAACAGCAAATGCTGATCGAAAACGACGTAACGAAAGTCGATGTAGAATACTTCAAAGACTTAGCACGTGGTGTTGTTGTTAACCAAAAGCAGCTAGACGAAGCAATTCGTCCGCATTTAGCTCGTCCACTTGAAGAATTGGATATGGTTGAGCTTGCCGTGTTACGTGTTAGTGCTTATGAGCTTAAATTCCGTGAAGATGTGCCATACAAAGTGGCTATCAACGAAGGTATTGAGTTAGCGAAAATGTTTGGCGCTGAAGAAAGCCACAAATTCGTTAACGGTGTACTGGACAAAGCGGTTAAGTTTATTCGCAAATAAGCTTTACTATAGGAATAGCCGGCCTTGGCCGGCTTTTTTGTGTATGAAAGAATTTGAGCTAATCAATCACTATTTTAAAGGTCGTGGCATTATTCGCCGAGATGTAGAGCTTGGGATCGGTGATGACTGCGCCTTAGTTTCAGTTCCTGCTGGCAATCAGCTTGCGGTAACAACGGATACGCTAGTTGCGGGTGTGCACTTTTTTGAAGATATTCCACCACGGGCGCTTGGCCATCGTGTGATTGCGGTAAACCTTAGCGACTTAGCTGCAATGGGCGCGGAACCTACTTGGGTGTCACTTGGTTTAACCATACCCAACGCTGACTTGGAGTGGTTAGAGGCCTTCACCGAAGGCATGCATGAAATCGCCGAGTACTATAACGTACAAGTAATAGGTGGCGATACAACGCAAGGTCCATTGACTATCACTATATGTGCAAAAGGTATTGTACCAACTGGTAAAGCACTCAAGCGCTCAGGAGCGCGAGTGGGTGATTGGATTTATGTAACAGGTCCACTTGGTGACGCAGGGCTTGCTATTGAAGCGCGAAAGCAGGACTGGACGCTTGAGCCAAAACATTACAAAGCGGCGCTTGAAAAGTTTCACTACCCAGCGCCACGGGTTGCAGCTGGCCAAGTGCTTAGAGGGCTTGCTACTTCAGCAATCGATATCTCAGACGGTTTACTTGCGGATCTTAAGCATATTTTACGTAGCTCGTTAGTTGGCGCTAAGATAAATGCCGATAAAGTCCCACAATCTGATGCGCTGCGCTCAAGTCTTGATGAAGATGCACGCATGCGGCTCGCGCTCGGTTTTGGTGATGACTACGAGTTACTCTTCACGGTCAATGATAATAACAAAAATGCCGTGGAAACCAGATTGAAGCAATATGGTGTTGAGCCAGTTTGCATTGGCCAAATTACGGCTAATAATGGCGAAATTCAATTGCTCAAAAAAGGTCAACCTTACCAGCTCGCAGGGCTTGGTTTTGAGCATTTTAGCTAGGAGTTGGTTTGGCTAAGCAATATGTATTTAATTTAAAGAAGCCGCATCAATTCTTTGCACTCGGGTTTGGTCTTGGTTTAGCGAAAAAAGCACCAGGTACTTTTGGTACCTTCGCCGCATTACCGTTTATTTTTGCAACCCAAGGTGCACCAATTTGGCTGCAATGTCTGGTTGCGATTGTCATGACATTATTTGGGATTTGGGTGTGTGGTAAAACAGCGGACGATGTTAATGTTCATGACCATCCAGCCATTGTCTGGGATGAAGTGGCAGGCTTTTATATTACCATGATAGGGGCGGCACTTAGCTGGCAGTCATTAATCGTTGGCTTTATTTTGTTTCGCTTTTTCGATATTTTGAAACCGGGTCCGATAAGATGGCTCGATAAACGTTTGCACGGTGGCTCTGGGATTATGCTAGATGATGTATTAGCTGGCATTTTTTCATTGATTTGCGTGCAAGCTTTGTTTAAAACTGGCATTTTAGTCTAACTGTGCTGATGTGATGGAATCGAGATGACAAGGCTATTGTTTTTCATTTTCACTTTGCTGCTACCAATTACGAGTTTTGCGGCGATAGATGATTACGTAGTTAAACAGTGGAATATCCAAAGTGGATTACCGTCACAAAGCGTTAAGAGTGTCGTTCAAGACAATCAGGGCTACATTTGGCTCGGAACTCAGTTTGGCCTAAGTCGGTTTGATGGTCATCAATTCCAAAACTTCAATACCCAAAATACCGAATTTTTAAATAGCAATGCCATTAATAAATTGGTGGTGGATCGATTTGGCATGCTCTGGGTTGGCACGCGTCGAGGATTGTTAAGACTCAACCCCAAAACCTTAGAAGCTCGACGTTTCGATCTGCAGGGGCCTGTACGGGATATCTTGCAAGATGAAGATGGCGGGATCTGGATTGCTGCGAATGGTCTGTATTATGTTTCTGCGAAAAAGCTGACGTTAGCCGCTAATAACATCGAACAAAGTACGTTAGATGTTACCCAAATCAATCAAATTGTAGGTTCCGTGACTAAAATGGCGCTGGTGCCAGATGGCATTTGGTTGGTAAATGAACGTCACTTACTTAAAATCAGCGAATCAAACAATCGCACTGGCGATGGGGTTCGGCTTGAATTGGCAAGCAAAGTGTCATTACCGGAACAGTTAGCGCAAACCATCATACATGACTTAGCTTGGGTCGATGGTAAGTTGTTCTTAGCATCAGAGCTGGGCGCCTATTTTCTGGATATAGATGAAGTACTACGTCGTTACCAAGAAGTGGGTAACAATGCGGTATATAAGTTTCTTAACGATAAAGAAGGTGGCCTGTGGGTTTCCACTTATGGGCGATTGTTATACCGACAAAATAATGGTATTTGGCAAGCTGTTGAGCCCATTCAATTAGATCAGAGCATCTGGTTTGCCGATATTTTTATGGATAACGATAATAATATCTGGCTCGCTAGTTTAAATGAGGGACTTTGGCTAGCTCACTCAGGTAAGGTTGAGCGTCATCATATCGGCCAGCGGACAAATCAAGCTATTTCAGCAATCACTCAAGGCCCCAATGGCCAATTGTGGGTAGCTAGCAGAGAAGGTCTTGGTATTATCGGGTTAAATGATAGTTATCAACCCGTGCTCACAAGTGCTCAGTTAAATCGCTCTGTAATACACGACTTAGAATTTATCGGTGAAAAGCTCATTCTTGGTACTGACCGTGGCGCGCTTATCTATGAAGATGGCACACTGCAAAAGTTAAGTGAGCGTGAGCTCAGGCAAAATCCGGTATTTTCTCTCAGCCCTTCAAATCGTGGGGGGATGTGGTTTGGTACTGGCAGGGGCTTGTATCGTCTTGATTACAAGGGGATAACGCCGTTCGCCTATAATGCCTTTCTCGGTAGCCAATTCGTCACTTTTGTTGAAGACTTCCCTAGATACGGCTTCATTGGTACAAATAAAGGGGCTTATCGTTACAATGATAAGGGGATCGAAAAAATTGGTTCTCAAACGTCATTGGATACCGCTTATATCACCAGTATTTTGCATTTGGATACCGTGACGACTTTAGTTGGTTCTCTCAACGATGGGCTATTCTATCGTACCTCAGATGGTGATTGGTACCAGCTTGATGCTTCAAATGGATTGCCTTACGGATCGATATTTTCGCTGCATTATGACAAGAGCAATCAGCTCATCTGGGTGAGCACAATGAAAGGGGTATATCGCATGCCCGTTGCGCAATTCGGTCACGTTATAGAGAGTTTGCAAGTTGAACAAGTAATAAGCCCATTCGATAGGCAGCTTGATGGCAGACCAAGCCAATGTTGTTCAGGACTTGGGCATGATGCCGTGGTTGAAACCGAGTCAGCTATTTTTTACCCCAGCTTACAAGGCGTTGTTGAAATCCCTAAAAATGTCCAGCTTTTTGGTGGTGGGGATTTATTGCCAAGGCTAGAGTCATTGTCTACCCACGATAGAGTATTTAGTACAGAATCATTAAATCAAGTGATCCAGCTTGATACATCTGAGCGTGATTTAACCATTAATTATACTGCAATCGATTTTTACGCGCCGCATAGCATTGAATTTAGATACAAGCTAGAAGGGCACGATACGCAATGGCGTGATGCTCAGTCACGCCGCGAAGCAATTTATACCAATTTACCACCTGGCAACTTCACCTTTGTTTTAGAAGTTAAGCGCCAAGGGCAAGATTGGGAGCAGGCGAAGGTGCTTAACTTATCTATTACGTTACCGCGCCGTTTCGATGAGACGATTTACTTTAGGCTGTTTATCACTTGTGCGTTTATCTTTATGTTCTATCTCATTTTCTGGGTATTTAGAGCACAAGAAAGAAGGAAGCAAGCCGCGCTAGAAGCGTTGATAGCAGAGCGTACGACAGAGCTCAGAAAAGCCAACGAAAAGCTTAATCAAGTCAATACTCAGCTTAAACTTGTAAGTCACTCAGATGAATTGACGGGGCTACGTAGTCGTCGCTTCCTCTTTGATCAGTTACCAAAAGATGTAGAGCATTATCAGCGCAATGCACAGTCATTACAGGCTCAAAATAAGAGTTTGGTATTGATGATCATGAACATTGATGATTTTAGCAAAATTAATGATTCTTATGGTCCAATTGGCGGTGATAGTTGTTTGCAGCAATTAGCGACGTTACTCAATACACGGACACAAGGTTCTGATTATGTTGTCCGTTGGAGCGGTGATGAATTCCTATTACTACTACGTGACTTTAGCAGAGACTATATCGAAGAGTATGTCAGCGACTTATGTAAGGCGATTGCTGAAACGGATTACCGCTTACCGAACGGTAAAACGACTAAATTGACGGTGTCGATGGGGTGGTCTTATTATCCATTGCCACTACTAGGCGGTAAGGTCATTGGTTGGGAATCATCTGTGAACCTAGCTGATATCGCATTACATCAGGTCAAACAACGTGGCGGTGATGGTGCTGCGACAATCATCTTTGACGATCAATTGGATGCATTCGAATTTGAGCAAAGCGCGAACATAGAGTCTCAGCTACAACTTTTGCAAAGCAATGGACTTGCGGAAGTAAGAGTGTGGATGAGGTAAAGCTCATCACTAGCTCTTAAACTGTCAACGTATTGCAGGACGAGAGGCAGAGCATAAAAAAGGCTTCCAAATGGAAGCCTTTTTTAGAACAGCTCAAAGTCAAGACTGTGGATTTAGCCAAGTCTTAATTTGCTGACTTATTCCTTCGCTGCTTAAACCCAGTTCGGCATGGATCTCGGTTTGTGAACCATGCTTAATAAACTCATCAGGTAGGCCGAGTAGTTTGATTGGCTTTAGATGGCCTTGGGCTAATAGATATTCGCTCACAGCTGAACCTGCACCACCAGCAATAGCGTTGTCCTCAAGTGTTACAAAGCGCTCGTGAGTTACCACTAACTCTTCGATAAGTGCGGTATCTAAAGGTTTTACAAAGCGCATATCAACTAGTGTCGCATTTAGCTCTGCGGCAACGGCTTGAGCGTTTTCAAGCAATGTACCAAAGCTTAAAATAGCCAGCTTTTCACCTTTTCTTACTACCTTGCCCTTACCAATTTCCAGCTCGCTCATTTCTGTACTAATCTCTGTGCTTCCCGCACTGCCCCTAGGGTATCTTACCGCAGCTGGCTTATCTAGGCGGTGACCAGTATAGAGCATTTGACGACATTCATTGAGGTCGCTTGGTGCCATGATCACCATATTAGGAATGCAGCGCAAAAAGCTTAGATCATAAGCCCCTTGGTGCGTTTCACCATCGGCACCAACGACACCTGCGCGGTCAATAGCAAAAAGTACTGGCAGATTTTGTAGTGCAACATCATGAATTAATTGGTCATAAGCACGTTGTAAAAAGCTTGAATAAATAGCAACAATAGGATTCAAGCCCTCACAGGCAAAGCCTGCACCAAGCGTAACAGCATGTTGCTCCGCAATTGCAACGTCAAAATACTGGGCTGGGTACTCTTTAGAGAAACGCACCATGCCAGAGCCTTCACGCATTGCAGGTGTTATAGCCATCAGCTTATTATCTTGTGCGGCCATATCACAGAGCCAGTCACCAAATACTTTTGAAAAGGTCGGTGCGCTGGGTTTTGATTTGGGTAAGCTGTGCACGGTTGGATCAAACTTTGGTACGCCATGGTAGCCAATAGGATCCGCCTCTGCAGGCTTATAACCTTTCCCTTTTTGCGTTTTAACATGCAATAACTGTGGCCCCTTAAGGTTACGCATATTGCGCAGCGTATCAACTAGGGTGCCAACATCATGTCCATCGATTGGGCCAATATAGTTAAAGCCAAGCTCTTCAAAGAAAGTACCTGGGATTATCATCCCTTTTAAGTGTTCTTCCATTCTGCCAGCAAGTTCTTTAACTGGCGGTACACCAGCTAACAGCTTTTTACTGCCTTCACGAATATTAGTATAGAAGCTACCAGATAGGATCTTAGCGAAATGGTTTGTAAGTGCGCCAACGTTTTCTGAGATAGACATTTCGTTGTCGTTCAAGATCACGAGCATGTCCGGATTAACATCCCCCGCGTGGTTCATGGCTTCAAACGCCATACCAGCAGTCATTGCGCCATCACCAATAATAGCAACAGTTTTACGGCCAATTGCTTCTCTTTCAGCGGCAATAGCCATTGCAAGCGCTGCAGAAATCGAGGTGCTTGAGTGACCAACACTAAAGGTATCGTATTCACTTTCCTCTCGATATGGGAAAGGGTGAAGCCCATCTTTCTGGCGAATAGTATGCATCTGGTCACGGCGGCCAGTTAGGATCTTATGGGGATAAGCCTGATGACCTACGTCCCACACCAATCTATCCTGTGGTGTGTTGTAGACGTAATGCAATGCAACGGTCAATTCAACCGTGCCAAGACCTGAAGCTAAGTGACCGCTGCTTTGAGAGACTGAGTTTAGCAAATACTCTCGTAATTCATCACTTAACACAGATAACTTATGCTGGGGTAATTGACGAAGTTGACTTGGGTCGTCAATTAACGCGAGTAAAGGATACTTGCTACTATCAAGTTTCATGGTATTTATCAGAGTCCTAGTGAGTCTTTGCTGAGTATTTACCCGCGCAGCTCACTTCATAATTATTAAAATTCGTCACCAACTGGTCATAATATTATGTTAGCCAGTATTTACAAAGTACTTGTGAATATTTTCTTAGCTTGGCGTAGTTATTTTATACGTCAGCTTAATATTCTCGATCTATGATGTATTTTGCTAAATCTGCAAGTATTTCTGTGTCACCATCTATTTTCGTAAGCGCATCTAGTGCTTCATCTATCAACTGTTCAGCTTTTTCTTTTGCTTGCTCTAAGCCTAACAGTGCAGGGTAGGTAGACTTATTATGTTCTATGTCAGAGCCTTGTGGCTTACCAAGCACTGCCGTGTCACCTTCTACATCAAGAATGTCATCTCTGACTTGGAATGCAAGGCCTATTGCACGACCATAAGTGCGTATTGCATTACATGCTTGCTCGGTAACTTGCTCTGGGTTGCCGCATAAGATCCCAAGCTCTACAGCACAGCTTAGCAGTGCACCTGTTTTTAGCTTATGAATACGTTCAAGTTCGTCTATGGAAATTGAACGATTAGTAGCAGCTATATCAAGTGCTTGGCCACCAACCATGCCTTGTAGACCCGATGCTTTAGCTAGCGCGGAAATCATTTTTATTTGCGCATGGTGGCTTACTGCGAATTGATGCTCACTTAACAGCTCAAACGCCAGAGTTTGTAAGGCATCGCCAGCTAAGATAGCTGCCGCTTCATCGAATTGAATATGGCAGGTTGGACGGCCGCGCCTAAGTTCATCATCATCCATCGCGGGTAAATCATCGTGCACCAACGAATAGCTATGAACACACTCTATTGCTGCAGCGGCCTTGTCTAAGTCTTCTGGAGCCGCACCAAACAATTCACCAGTGCAGTACACCAAAAACGGTCGCAAGCGTTTACCACCATTTTCTATACTGTAGCGCGTTGCGGCTTTGATATTTTCTTCAGTATCAAGCACATTATCAAAATAGTGTAAAACGGTGGTTTCTACACGAGTCTTAGCAGACAGGAGTTTTTCTTGTAATTTTGCTGACATTAGGCTTCGTTTTCAAATGGCTGTAATTGCGCATGCTCATCTTCGCCCATTAAAATAGCGACCTGCTGCTCAGCTTGCTGAAGTTTTTGGTTTGAAGCTTTTGCGAGCTTTATCCCACGCTCAAATTGTTTAAGTGCTTGATCCAGAGGTAAGCTACCATTTTCCATGTCTGCAACGATTTGTTCTAATTCTTGCATGGCCTCTTCAAAGCTCAAGTTATCAGGTTTTTTTACCGCCATATGTCACACTGACCCGTAAAGTAAAAGTGTGGCAATTTTAGGGGGATTGCGCGCCAAGGTCAAAAAAACCAGAGACTTTTTGATCTGACGGAGTATCGGCATTACAAGATCTGCTATAAACTCGCATTTTAAACACTTTTTAATATAATAGTGTTAAGTTGTAGAGAAACTTGCCGATAACTCAAACAATAATAACTGCGTGATTTATCACAAATAACTTCCCTCGGAGGACATGTGGATTTAGCAACGGTAATAGGGATCCTGGGTGCCATAGGTTTGATTGTAATGTCGATGGTACTGAGTAGTGATGGCCAGATCGCTATGTTCTATAACACGCCTTCCGTCGTTATCGTATTTGGTGGTTCAATTTTTATCGTATTGTCTAACTTTACGCTTGGACAATTTTTCGGCATTGGTAAAGTGGCCGGGAAGGCCTTCATGTTTAAGATTGAAACCCCTGAAGAGCTGATTGAAAAAGCCGTTGAGCTTGCTGATTCTGCGCGTAAAGGTGGTTTCTTAGCGTTAGAAGAAGCTGAAATTCCCAACCAATTTATGCGTAAAGGCGTTGATATGTTAGTCGATGGCCATGACGCTGATGTTGTGCGCGCCACACTGCAAAAAGATATTGCTTTAACGTCCTCAAGACACCAGTTAGGCGCCGGTTTATTTAAATCCCTCGCTGATATAGCGCCTGCGATGGGTATGATCGGAACACTCATCGGCCTAGTTGCTATGTTGTCTAACATGGACGACCCAAAAGCAATCGGGCCTGCCATGGCTGTTGCACTTTTAACAACTTTGTATGGTGCGTTCTTAGCTAACGTGGTTGCGATCCCAATTCAGGTTAAGCTTGAGCTTCGTAAAGATGAAGAAGAGCGAAATCAGCGGCTCATCTTAGATGCTATTTTAGGTATTCAAGATGGCCAAAACCCGAAAGTCATTGAAGGCATCTTGAAAAATTATTTGCCTGAGTCTAAACGTGGCGCTGAGGCTGAGGAATAACCATGTCAGATGAGAATGAATGTAAATGTCCTCCCCCAGGTCTTCCCGCCTGGATGGGGACATTTGCTGATCTGATGTCATTACTGATGTGCTTCTTTGTACTGTTACTGGCATTTTCTGAAATGGACGTGCTGAAGTTTAAGCAAATTGCCGGGTCGATGAAGTTTGCTTTTGGTGTGCAAAACAAAATTGAAGTAAAGGATATCCCAAAAGGTACCAGTGTTATCGCGATGGAATTTACTCCTGGTAAGCCAGAACCAACACCAATTGAAACTATCCAACAACAAACCGTAGAAATGACGCAACAGATGCTTGAATTTCAGGCTGGTGATGAATCGTCTGCGGGTGGTCGGCAAGAGCAGCGGGGCAATAAGCGTGGTGGTGAGTCAGCCAGTACAGCTCAAGAAATGGCGTCAACGCAAGCAATCGCATCCGCAGATCAAGAACAAGTTAATGAGCTTGTTAAAAAGATTGCGCAGCAGCTAGAAAAGCAAATAATGGATGGTGCGATTGAGCTTGAGTCTCTAGGGCAGCAAATCATTATTCGTATCCAAGAGAATGGTTCTTTCCCCGCAGGTAGTGCGTTTTTACAACCTAAATTTGAACCAGTGATTGCCGAAATTGCAGAGCTACTCAAAGATGTACCCGGTGAAATTACTGTCTCGGGTCACACAGACGATTTTAGAGTCACTAACGAACTTTACTCCAATAACTGGGATTTATCGGCGACGAGAGCGGTCGCTGTTGCGACTGTGATGGAGCGCGTTCGTGGTTTTGATAAGAACAGAATGGTCGTGGTTGGTCACGCAGACACCAGACCGCTTGTTCCCAATGACAGTGATGCTGATAGACGCCGCAATAGGCGTGTTGAAATCTCGATTTTACAGGGTAAACCTAAAGAGTCAGATCCTATTGAAGTGAGGCAAAATTAATTACAGTTTATTGCCAAATTACAGGGAATTCGCTAAAGTTCTAGCTGCTCTACAAACTCTCGATAAGGATAAAATGATGGACATTAAAAATTATAGATTACCAGGTGATAACGGCTCTGGCGGCGATGATGAAGCTGAAAAAAAGCCAAGTGTAACAAAGTAATTAATTATGTGGTCCGCGTGGGAGCCTGTTAGGCTCTTCTTTTTTGAGCATAGCGTTTGGGTATCTTTTATCGCGGTTATTTTATGTCTCGCAGTTCGTGATATAAAAGCGTTAAGATATGCAACTCTAATTGCGTTGTTTTATGTCTTGGGAATTCTGAATTCTGATTATATTAGGGCTGCTGATCCTGATAAAGTTTATCGGTATATCTATTGGGCCCTTTCAGACATTGTCTTCATGGCAATTATTGCTTACTGGGCTGTTAAAGATAAGATGTATCTATGGCAAAGTATTCTTGCCCAAATAATCATTATTCCAGCACCGCTATTACAGTTTTTTAGACTTGTCGACAGACATTTTATGGATCTGTCCTATTCAACTTACCTGTACCCTACAATTATTCCTATGGTTAATGTGGCTACTCTGTGTTTAGCATTTGTGCCAGTCTTTACCTTTTGGAAACTAATGCAAGATAGAAAAGAAGCGAGACTGGCTAGGGAAAATAGATTAGCAGAAACGACTAGTTAACCTAAACCTCGGATAATTAATGCCTTATCCAAGGTTCAGGTTAATTTGCAGTTGTTTTGCTTACCCTAAACTAGGAATAAGGCCAGCCATTTGCATTAGCTGAGAGGTGATGATCATCACACCAAAAATGGCGGCAAGTCCTAGTCCAAGCGTACCACCTTTAACCTGATATCCATCATTACCTCTAACTTTTCTCTGTTTCCATACCATAGCAACTGGTAGAAATACCGCTAACACCACGAGCGCAATTGCCGCATATCCCAGTGCCATGATAAAGCCCTTTGGATAAAAGAGGGCAAAGCCAAGCGGTGGTAAAAAGGTAATGAACGCCGTTTTTACACGGTCTTTCTTAGTATCTTGCTTTTTAAAGGCATCTGCAAAAAAGTCGAATAAGCCGAGACTAACACCTAAGAATGAAGTCGCGAGAGCAAGATCTGCAAAAACCGTCACAAATAATTGTACGTTGTCGTTGTGCGCGATAGACGAAATGCTGGTGACAAAACCCGGCAGCCCCTCACTTGCCATTAAGCTCTCTTGCCCCATAACACCTTGGCTTAGTAGTTGCCAAAATACATAGATGATAAGCGGGAGGGAAGCACCAAACATCATTACTTTACGTAATTGGCGGATATCTACACCCACGTACTTAACGATTGATGGGATTGAGCCATGAAACCCAAATGAAGTGAAAATTACAGGAATTGCCGCAATAACAAGTCCTTGCTCCACTGGCATATCGATAAGATGTTGGCCATGAACATAGGGAGTCAGGATAAAAAACAAACTCGCGAGCACGATAACTTTAATGGTAAATAGTAACTGGTTAAGCTTATCGACGGTACTTGTGCCTAATGTCACTATGGTTGCTATGATAACAGCAAGCAATACTGAGCCGAGTTGGGGAGTGATCCCGTCACCTAGTACACTAACCAGTTTGCTTTGAAGTTGTGCACCACCTCCCGCGATGTAAGCTGCGCACAGTGCATAGAATAAAAATACCATAGAAAAGTTAGCGACATATTGGCCCGTTTTACCGAGCAAGTTTTTCGCCAGTGTATTTAGCGTTGCGTCTTGATCTGCGTATTGATGTACTTCCAACATAAGCAAAGCGGTATAGGTCATTAACAACCATGTGATTGCTAATAATGCGATAGCGGTAGAAAAGCCGAGTCCTGCTGATGCAATAGGGAGGGCGAGCATACCCGCGCCAATTGTAGTACCTGCTACAATCAGCATGCTGCCCAAAGTTTTATTCTTAAGCACGTTTTGCCCCTGATTATTATTATCTGGTGAGGCAAGATATAACGAATAGCGAGGAAATGAAACCGTTTTGCTGCTAATACCAATTCGCGTATAAAATTTATGCGTTAAAAACAAATAAGCCGCATATCAATATGCGGCTTATTCTACTCACTGGTATTTTCATCCAGTGAGTTTGTGCTTGTACCTTTAACTTTTATATAAAGTCTTCATCTCTCATGAAAATGCACCGTATCAAGCTAACTTACCTAAGAGTCTATTGCGCTCGTACTAAATTGTCAAACCAATCTTGACCTCTCGAACTGAGCGACTTTAGCACAATAAGGTCACTTTCACCGTCGGGCAGCTTCAATCTTAAATGCTCATCAAGCGCAATTGCACGTTCCAAATGGCTGCGGATTTCACCCAGCGTCCGGACCATACAATCTAGCTCCTCAGGTAAGCCTTCGCTAAAATCTATACGAGTCTGGTAACAGGCTATATTCCAATGCATACGAGCTCTGACGGACTCACTCATATCTGAGATGGAAAGTGCGCTTTCTAGCAGCTTGATGGCTTCTGCGAGCTTACCATCTCGGCTGAGTGCTCTGGCTTTTATGCCAATTGCTCTTGCATGGTTTGGATGAATGTTGGTAAGAATGTCATCACAAACCTTAATTGCTTCATCGTATTGTGTGTTTGCAATCAATTCCCTAGCGCGTTGGAGTGCGATTTCTACGGTATTCTTACGTGCTATTTCATACTCTTCTTTAACCTTTTGTTGGATGTCATTGAATTCATCTTCGCCAACGTAGCGCTTGTAGGCGCTAGAAACGAGTCCTACACCACCAAAACCGCTTAAAATAGAGAATGAAAAGATTTTAATCCAAGTCCAAAATGCTTTATCAGAACCGGTAATTGAGTCGTTTTCCCGCTTCAAATTGTGCTCAACGACCACTTTGATTATACGGTTGATCTCAACGGCGTTATCGTTATGCGCAGATGAAAACATCGCCACGGGAATGAGTATCTCGTCATTGTTTTGATGGTGGGAGTCGTGCTCCCCATTTTGATATGATTTAAATGCATACTTACTGACTGGGCTGAAGTCAGCAGCGCCCGCCATGGTGAGCACACCGATTGCCATAAATGCTGAGATCACACCGGCTAGAATGACACCGAATCCACCTAAGTCCCAATACTCTGGGGCGGCGCTATTCGCACTCTTAAACTTAGGTTTGCGAAACTTATATGACGACGTTGAGCGCATCGCTTGTAAGAGCCCGCCTAAGCTGCCTCCAAGTACCACAACGGCAATAAAAATAGCGTAAAAGCTGATTGGTCCGTATTCCATATTATTATTCTAAGTAACCTGAGCTGGGGATAATTAAAGCCTTGTTACCACTATAACTCTCTGGCTATACAAGGATGTAAATTAAGCGAATTTTGGCTATTTTACATTGAATTTACATGAATGCGTAGAGGGGAAGTCGGAAATTGTATGGGTATTGCTCCTACTGACGACTAGGAGCAATATCCGTGTTACTTGAACTTAAGTTCGGAGCAGAAGTTATTTTACTTCTTTACCGGCGGCTTGCTGATCTGCATGGTAGCTAGAGCGTACAAATGGTCCGCAAGCCGCGTGGCTAAAGCCTATTTCGTCGGCATACTCTTTTAGCCCATCAAACTCAACCGGTGGCACGTAGCGCTTGACTGGCAAGTGGTGCTTTGAAGGTTGCAGATACTGGCCTACGGTAAGCATATCTACGTTATGCTCGCGCAAGTCTCTTAAGACTTCTTCAATTTCAGAGATTTCTTCGCCTAGTCCAACCATCAGGCCTGATTTAGTTCTTACTTCTGGATGTGCTTCTTTAAAGCGGCGTAGTAATTCGAGTGACCACTTATAATCGGCACCAGGACGCGCTAGCTTGTAAAGTCTCGGTGCAGTTTCAAGGTTGTGGTTGAATACATCTGGCGGTGTTTCACTCAAGATCTCAAGCGCTCTATCCATACGACCACGGAAATCAGGCACAAGAATTTCGATTGTAATACCTGGGTTGTGCTTACGGATCTCACGAATACAGTCAGCAAAGTGCTGCGCACCACCGTCGCGCAAATCGTCACGGTCAACAGAGGTAATAACAACGTAGCTTAACTTCATGTCTTTGATGGTAAGTGCAAGCTTTTCCGGCTCTTGAGCGTCGGGTTTTAATGGACGACCGTGGGCCACATCGCAGAATGGACAGCGGCGAGTACAAATTGCACCTAAAATCATAAAGGTTGCTGTACCGTGATTAAAGCACTCAGAAAGGTTAGGGCAAGACGCTTCTTCACAAACAGAGTGCAAGCCGTGCTTACGCATTGCTTGTTTAATGCCATCGATACGCTCACTTGATTTTGGCAAACGGATCTTTAACCACTCAGGCTTTCTCAGCATTTCTTCGCGTTCTGTTGGCATGACTTTAACTGGGATCAATGCCATTTTTTCAGCATCGCGGAGCTTTACCCCTGGCTCCATTTTGACTGGTTTACTCATACGTTTTCAAACCCTTCAGTGTATTCGACATGCTCAGCATTAATGCGTTTTAGCATGTGTTTTACCAGACCAGCCCCCGCATCAGCGACGGTTTGAGGTCCATTAATTTCGCTACTTTGCACCATATTCATGCCCGCATAACCACAAGGGTTTATTCGTAAAAATGGGTTAAGGTCCATATTAACGTTGAGTGCGAGACCATGAAACGAGCAGCCACGGCGGACTCTGAGTCCAAGAGATGCTATCTTGCTATCGTTGACGTATACACCTGGTGCATCGGCTTTAGCATAAGCCTCTATCCCATATTCTTTTAGGGAGTCGATAATGCTTTCCTCTAGCCAAGTGACAAGTTCACGTACCCCTATTTTCAATCGTCGTAAGTTGAGCAGTACATAAAGCATTTGTTGCCCAGGACCGTGGTAGGTAACTTGACCACCGCGATCCACTTTTACGACGGGAATGTCGCCCGGCGCCAGTACATGCTCTTCTTTACCGGCTTGACCTTGTGTAAAAACAGGTTCATGTTCCACCAGCCAGATTTCATCCGCAGTGGTGTCATCACGTTCATCGGTAAAAGATTGCATTTTGTGCCAAATTGGCTCGTAACTACAAAGGCCAAGTTGGCGCACAATTAACTTACGAGATTCCATAACTAGGGGTCCTTACCAACTACAGGATGTAACGGACGTCTTCGATGCCACCGATCTCGGTATAAATCTGCTCGATATGCTCTTTGCTGGTTACGGTAACGACAAGAGATACGGCTTCATAGGTGCCTTTGCTGCTTGGTTTAACCTTTGGTGCATAATCACCCGGTGCAATAACCTGCAGTTTAGCTAGGATCTGATCCGTCAAATCGACATTTGCAAGGCCCATAATCTTGAATGTAAATGGGCAAGGAAATTCTAAGTATTCATCAAACTTAGTATTTTTAACTGGTTTTACCACGACGGTATCCTCACAACGAACTACTTGCTGACGCCCTTATTTGGCCACTTAGATGCTCTTTCAAGCCAGGAGCTGCCAAGGTCGTCATTTATTGGCCGCATTCTATCATTTTTGACGCAAAAAAAAACGCCTCATGATGAGGCGTTCACTTACATAAAATGGGGTTATTGCGAGATCTGTAAACGTAGGTAGTCGTAGATCTTGCTAAAGAATCCACCTTCTTGGATCTCTTCAAGCGTAACCAGCGGGTATTGTGCTACGTCTTCACCTTCAAGCTGTAAGAATAAAGTACCAACTTTAGTGCCTTTTGCTAGCGGCGCTTCGAGTGTCTTATCTAGCTCAAAGTTAGCCTTTAAGTTCTTGCTTTGACCACGTGGGATAGTAATTGGCGTGTCTTCCATAATGCCAAGCGATACGGTTTCTTTGTTACCCATCCATACGCGCTGATCGGCAAAAGCGTCACCAGCTTGGTAAGGAGTAATGGTTTCAAAGAAACGGAAGCCGTAGTTAAGCAACTTTTTGCTTTCAACTTTACGCGCTCGCTCACTCTCTGTGCCCATGACTACTGCAACAAGACGCATATCATCTTTAATCGCTGAAGTAACAAGGCTGTAGCCGGCATCTGAAGTATGGCCGGTTTTAATGCCGTCCACTTCAAGGCTTGCATCCCAAAGTAGTGAGTTTCGGTTATATTGCTTTATGCCGTTGTATGAAAAAGACTTTTTCTTGTATAAAGCGTATTCGTCAGGTACATCACGAATAAGCGCGGCACCTAGGGTCGCCATGTCTCTTGGGGTGGTGTAATGCTCATCGGTGTCTAGACCATGGCTATTGATAAAGTGACTATTCGTCATGCCTAGCTTTTCAGCATGTGCATTCATCAGATCGGCAAACGCACTTTCACTACCAGCAATGTGCTCGGCCATTGCAACACAGGCATCGTTGCCTGATTGAATAATGATCCCGTGGTTTAAGTCATCAACACTGACCTGCTTACCCACTTCGATAAACATCACCGATGAACCAGGGAAATTCTTAGCCCACGCTTTTTCACTAATGGTGACTTGATCTGATGGACTAATGTTACCTGCCGCGATTTCAGTACCAATAACATAACTGGTCATCATTTTGGTTAAACTTGCTGGCGCTAGCTTAGTATCGGCTTCACCTTCTGCAATTACCTTTCCAGTTGTGAAATCAACAAGGAAATAGCCTTTCGCATTGATCTGCGGCGGCGAAGGAATAATTTGTGCGCTGGCACTCATAATAGAGAAAGTGCACACCAGTCCAAGGACTTTTTTAACGATTTTTGGTTTGATAGAAGTCATTATGCTCGCTTTTTTGTTTATCGGCATTCATTGCGGTTATTCTAAAGTTCCTGCTCACTGTAAAGCAAGAAAGCACGACTAAATTGACCTTGTTGTAAGGTTTTTAGTAAAGATTGTGCTTGATTGTCGTCGGTAATTGGGCCGACTCTAAGCTTGTACAGGTTGTTTTCAAACGTGATGGGTGTACCTAATCCCAATTCTTGTTTTAACTGACCTGCTAATAACTGTATGTTCTCAAGTTTACTGCCAGCAGCAACTTGCACATAGGTTAGCCTTGGAGACTCGCGCGATAGAGTAATGGCTTCGACCTTAACGCGCGCTGTACCCTGAAGGTGATAGCCTAGCTTATAGGCGGCAGCGTAAGACAGGTCGATTAATCTATCGTCGTGGAATGGACCTCGGTCGTTAATTCTAACGATTGCAGAGCGTCCATTGTCTAAGTTTGTTACTTTGGCAAAGCTCGGAAGTGGCAGCGTTTTATGTGCCGCTGTCATATCGAACATATTAAAAATTTCACCATTTGAGGTGTGGTAGCCGTGGAACTTACGGCCGTACCAAGAGGCGATGCCTTGTTGCTGATACCCATGCTCGTCTGAGATTGGTGTGTAACGTTTTCCAAGAACAGTGTAAGGGCGATTGGCACTCACGCTCTTTTTCTCGTTGGTGACAATGGCATCTTGCATTTCCAGTTCGGTAGGCTCGCGCAGTGGCGCTTTATCATGGCGAATATGATAGCGACTTCCACAAGCGCTGAGCACGCTTAACAGGGCAAATACTAAAACCAGTTTTGAAATTAGGGTAATACGAACTGTCATTATTTTAACAACATCCTCTTATCTGTTGCGATTGCCATAATAATGCCAAAACCGGCCATTAAGGTCACCATCGATGTGCCACCATAGCTAATTAGGGGCAGAGGTACACCGACTACTGGCAAAAGACCAGAAACCATTCCGATATTTACAAAGACATAGACAAAGAAGGTCAACGTCAGTGCTCCCGCAAGCAGCTTACTGAAAGCGTCTTGTGCCTGTACTGCGATATATAATCCGCGACCAATTATAAAAAGATACAAACTGAGTAATATGGTGACACCCAACAAGCCAAATTCTTCGCTCAGCACCGAGAAGATAAAGTCGGTATGGCGCTCGGGTAAAAACTCTAATTGAGATTGGGTGCCATGTAGCCAACCTTTGCCTTCCACGCCACCGGAGCCTATCGCAATTTTCGATTGGATTATATGGTAACCAGAGCCCAGCGGGTCGCTTTCTGGATCTAAAAAGGTCAGAACACGTTGCTTTTGATAGGCATGCATTCCGTAATGCCAAAACGCATAGCCGCCGGGGACCGCAAGTAACAAACCAGAGCCGATTAAACGCCAACTTAACCCAGCTAAAAAGAGCGCAAAAATACCTGAGCTGGCGATTAAGATAGAAGTACCTAAGTCGGGTTGCTCTTTGATCAGGATAGTTGGCACTAACACAATCACAAAGCCGATTGTTAAATTCAAAATACTAGGAGGTAAGTGAGAGCGGCCAATAAACCAAGCGACCGTCATGGGCACTGCTAGCTTCATTATTTCAGAAGGTTGAAAGCGGGTTACACCTAAATCGAGCCAGCGCTGAGCCCCTTTACTACTGACTCCAAAAAACAGCACGGCGACGAGCATACCAAGCCCTAAAAGGTAAACGGGAATTGCCACACGCTTAAGTGTATTGGGGGAAAACTGCGCCATAAATAGCATGGCAACTAACGCACCAAACATGCGTGTGCCGTGGCGCATCATCATGCCCATATCTTGTCCACTAGCACTATACACAATCGCGAGACTACCAATCATCATAGTGATCAAGGCTGCAAATAACGGTAGGTCGATATGGACTTTTTCAAATAGCGAACGCGGCTTATTCAGCGGGCTCATTGCTGTTGCTCCTTCTCAAGCGGGTAGGCTGAAAAGTAATAATCCATCACTTGTCGTGCCATTGGCGCTGCGATAGCACTACCTCCACCTTGGTTTTCGACAACCACAGTGATAACAATTTGAGGGTCATCAAAAGGTGCAAAACCTACGTAGATACCATTGTCTCTGTGTTTTTCTTTTAGCTTTTTGGCATCGTATCTTTCGCCCTGAGCAATGCTGACAACTTGTGCGGTACCTGTTTTACCTGCGTGGTCATAGGTCACGCCCTTAAATGCGCTTTTTGCGGTACCTATTTTTACTGTGTTGTGCATGGCTTTTAATGCAATATCCCAGTGATAAGGGTCTTTCAACACAACGGGTGGTTTTTCTTCCGTAAATAGTTGTTCTACTTCAGTGTCTTGCTTAGAGATTTGTACTAAGTGCGGTTGGCGGTGTATACCTTTATTGACCAAAATGCTCAGCGAGTTCGCTATTTGCATCGGAGTGGCAGTCCAGTAGCCTTGTCCTATCCCAACAGAAATCGTATCTCCCGGGTACCACGACTCTTTAAAACGTTCTCTTTTCCATTCAACCGATGGCAAAATGGCGGAGGTTTCTTCATGAATATCGATACCCGAAAGCTCACCAAAGCCAAACTGGTTCATAAAGTCGCTAATTTTGGTTATGCCGAGTTTATATGCGGTTTCGTAAAAATAGGTGTCACAAGACTGTTCAATAGCCTTATACACATCAACATGCTCATGACCCCAAGGACGCCAGTCACGCCATTTATGTTTTACATTGGGAATTTGAAAAAAACCGGGATCCCAAATTTTGGTTGTTTCGGTGACAACACCTTCTTCCAGTGCAAGCACTGCGAGATGGGGTTTCACTGTGGAAGCTGGTGCATAACGGCCTTGAGTTGCACGGTTGATAAGTGGTCTGTCTGGGTTGAGCAAGGCTCGGTAGTCTTTGCCGCTGATCCCGTGAACGAACAGATTCGGGTCGTAACTTGGGTTAGAATAGAGCGCTAAAATTCCGCCATCTCGTGGATCCATAACGATGATCGCGCCTCGGGTGTCTTTTAGTACATGTTGGACGATTTGTTGCAAGCCGATATCAAGCGTTAGTACCAAGTCTTTACCTGGTTGCGGCGTTTCCATGCTTAATGTGCGAATGATACGGCCGCGATTATTCACCTCGACGCGGCGAGAGCCAACAATGCCGTGCAGCTGTTCTTCATAAAACTTCTCAACACCGAGCTTACCGATATCATGGGTGGCACGATAGTTCGTGTCTTTGCCTTCTAGCTCTAAGTCAAAGAGTTCCTCTTTGTTGAGCTTTGCGACATAGCCAAGGGCGTGTGTGAGGGTATCGCCATAAGGATAATAACGGGACAATCGAGCTTCAACGCTAAAGCCTGGCAAACGGTGTTGGTTAACCGAAAGGATCGCCACTTCTTCTTCGTTCAGACCACCTTTTAATACTTGGCTTTTGAAGCGGCGGTTATGCTTGATTTCCTTTTTGAAATCTTCTACTTCTTGCTCAGAAATTTCGATGAGTTGACGTACAGAAGCTAATGATGCTTCGAGATCTTCGACATCTTCTGGGATCACTTCAAGGTTGTAAACAGGGCGGTTTTCGGCGAGCAAGACACCATTGCGGTCGTAAATCAGACCACGGTTAGGGGCGACCGGAATGACTTTTATACGGTTATCGTTGGAGCGGGTGCGATAGGTCTCGTGCTCGGTCACCTGAAGCTTATAGACATTGTGAAACAAGATCCCAACAATAATAACGACAAAAACAAAGCCGACAAAGGCCCGTCTCGCAAAGAGGTTAGCCTCGGCAGAATGATCCCTAATCGTCGGCCGTTTTTTTATCATTATTATTCTCTGTGGTAAGGGTGATTGTTATTTAAACTCCAGCCGCGATACAAGCTCTCGGCAACCACTATACGCACCAAAGGGTGGGGTAGGGTTAAGTTTGATAATGACCATTTTTGTTCAGCCGCAGCAATACATTCTGGTGCAAGCCCTTCAGGGCCGCCAATCAGTAAGCTAACATCGCGACCGTCCAACTGCCACTTTTCCATATTGCTCGCAAGTTGGTGTGTATCCCATGGCTTGCCAGTCACTTCTAATGTTACGATCCGATTGCCTTTTGGAATAGCGGCTAAGGTTTTTTCACCTTCTTGTTGCAAAATGCGTTTAATATCTGCGTTTTTCCCCCGTTTGCCAGCGCTAATTTCAATTAACTCCAGTGGCATATCTTTGGGGAAGCGTCTTTGATATTCGGTGAAGCCAGTTTCAACCCACTTCGGCATTTTGGTACCTACTGCAATGAGTTGGATCTTCACATTAGCCCCACAGCTTTTCTAGGTCATAAAAATCACGGGTTTGGTCTTGCATTACGTGAACAACAACGTCACCCAAATCAACCAATACCCACTCACCAAACTCTTGACCTTCTTGGCCAATTGGTGTTTCTCCAGCATGACGTGCTTCTTTTGCGACATGATCGGCAATCGATTGTACATGGCGTTTTGAGGTGCCTGTACAGATCACTAAGTAATCGGTGATTGAAGAAGTTTCGCGAACGTCGAGCTTAACAATATCACGCGCTTTCATATCATCTACTTTGTCTAGCGCGAAATCTAATAACTGTTGTGAATCCAAGTTTTTGTCTCTGTATTTCAAATAATCGGCGATTTTAACATGCTTTATGGGGTTAATCAGCATACAAGCCATGGCTATTTATATAATCTATGACAGAAGCGGGCAGCCAATGTTCCAAATATTCTTTGTCATGCTGTGCAATTGCAGCTCTTATTGTACTCGATGCAATGTCTTTTTGCTCACCGTGAAGGAAATAGCAGTGTCCAGCCTTGGTGGTTTGGAGTCTATTTGAGCTATCTGTGCGTGCTTTGGCTAAATAAGCCGAGACTTTAGTATCTGGTGAGCAGTGTTCTTTTGGGCGTTGATACACCACTAGGTGACACAGCTTTGTGATTTCTTGCCATTGATACCAAGTGTGTAGGCTATTAAACGAGTCCATACCTATTAAAAATAAAATCGGCTGATCCTGATATTCGTTACGCAGCTCTTGCAGTGTTAGCAGGCTGTAAGAGGGTCCTTGTCGGTCAAGCTCACGTCTATCAATAACCAGTTTTTGTTGCCCTGATAGCAAATTTGCAAGCATCGCTAGGCGATGCTTGTCACTGATACTGGGCTTTTGTTTATGAACCGGTATGGCACAAGGTATAAATTTTAACTCAGCCAGACTTAGCTCGTCGACGCAGCGCATCGCCATATTTAAATGGCCTAAATGCGGAGGATCGAAAGTACCACCAAACAAAGCAATCATACATGCTCACTCTGGCTAATTGGTAACGGCATTGCTATAGGTGTAGCAAAGGCTAGCGCGATATGTGCTAGAGCTTGATATGGCGCAGTGAGCCTTGCTTCTTTATATGCAGTATCAAAGTCTGCCATCATACAGAGCAACTGTTTCATTTGCTCTAGCGTTAATCTGTCTAACGCTTGCTGCGTGATGGTTTGCTGATTTTTCCAGACATTATGCTTTTTATAGGCATCCGCAAGCGTAGTGCCGGTTTGCCACAAGGTTTTAACACCCAGCAGGGTGCGTGCTTGGTTTTGCAAGGTCCAGAGAATACTCGCGGGCTCTACATTATCGCTGGCGAGCTTATTCAATACTTTGATGATTTGTTTAGGGTTGCCACTTAGCAATCC
Organism: Pseudoalteromonas sp. CO348; assembly: GCF_004208845.1. Lineage (NCBI taxonomy): Bacteria > Pseudomonadati > Pseudomonadota > Gammaproteobacteria > Alteromonadales > Pseudoalteromonadaceae > Pseudoalteromonas > Pseudoalteromonas sp. CO348. The sequence goes on from NZ_SGPI01000010.1 coordinate 160,582, forward strand.
GGTATTTAAATCAAAAATATCGAACTTAGATTGATTTAATAAGCCGCTCAGCAATTGCTGTTCATCAACCGGGTTTTTACCAAATAGTAAGGAGAGCTTTTCGAGCTCCTGATGCGTTGCAAGCAAGTTGCCTTCTGTGGCGACGAGGAGGGCGCGCTTGCCTTGTGGTGACACAGACAGCTTCAGCCGCTTACATTCATCGTCAAACCAGCGTTCAAGATGACGGCCCGTTAACGCATAGCAAGGGACAAACAGACCTTTAGGCTCTAATGCTTTGAACCAAGCGGTGCGTTGAATGTCTTGACCCGCGCCCAGCCCTTTAAAAATAACAACGACATCTGGATTGACCTGTTCGGCTAAAGACTTTAAAACCGCAACACCTTGGGTAGGAACTTTTTGCTCGTTAAAGTCGAACTCGATGAGCGTACGTGCACTGAACAAAGACATACTGTTGTACTGTGCACTGAGCTCTTGCCAGTCAAATCCCGGAAGTAGCGCAAATTTAATGACTTCGTCAAAGCCTTGCTGCTTGGCTGCGGTTCGTATGGCAAGTACACATTCGCCTTGCTGAAAGGGTTCTTCACCAAAGACCAGATAAAAAGGGGCAAGCCCTTTACTTAGGTAATTGGAGAGTTGATTGGCATAACAACGCATTACAGTTGCGACAACTCTCGAATAATACGTTGGCTTGCAAGACGGCGCATCTCGGTTAGGATCAGCTCAAGCTCTTTTGCCTTTGCTAGCGCATTGTCTGGGTCGTCCTGATAGTTACGATAAAGCTCGAACATTTGTTTAACGGGTTCTTGGCCCGGACGACTCAATCGGTACGACACGCGATACGCCAGTTCATACTGAGCAACCTGACCATTTTTGAACAAACTGAGTGTTTGACGTTCAAGTGAGTCATTGTACAAGTACAACTCAGCAGCTTGTTTGGTATTTTTTGGTGTAAGGGATACCTGAGCGCGCTGAAGATCGGACTGTAGCTGTTCAAACAAGGCTGAACGCTTGTCGTCACCGCTTAAGGTGATTTCTTTTAGATCGTCAGGAAGGTAAGAGGCTTGCTTGAGGTGAAAACCGCAGCTCGCCACGAAGAAGCAAGCTAGCAAAACTGCTAGCTTGCTGGTGTGCCAAAATAGGCTACGCATCTTAGTTTGCAACCACATTAAGTAGCTTACCAGGAACATAGATCACCTTACGGATGGTCTTGCCGTCAGTAAACTTAGTGACGTTTTCTTCGCTAAATGCAATCGCTTCAACTTGCTCTTGCGTTGCATCTGCCGCCACGGTGATTTTAGAGCGCAGTTTACCGTTGACTTGTACAACAATAAGCTTTTCATCTTCAACTAGCGCGCTTTGGTCGATAACAGGCCATGCCGCATCAAGAATATCACCAGCCTTGCCAAGCTCAGCCCATAGCTCGTGACACATGTGCGGTGTGATAGGCGCAAGCATGATCACCATGGCTTCTAGCGCTTCGTTTGCTAGTGCAATGTCTTGCTCATCGCTAAGTGGCGCTTTGATAAGCTTATTTGAAAGCTCCATCACCGCCGCAATTGCCGTGTTGAACGTTTGGCGACGTTCGATATCGTCTGTCACCTTTGCAATGGCTTTGTGGATGTCGCGACGTAGCGTCTTTTGCGCTGCATTTAGTTTGCTTAAATCAAGCTCGGCAGTACCTGCTTGCTTTACGTCAACTGCGTATTTCCAAATACGACGAAGGAAACGGTGCGCACCTTCAACGCCTGAGTCAGACCATTCAAGCGTTTGCTCTGGTGGAGCCGTAAACATCATGAATAAGCGAACCGTGTCAGCGCCGTATTGCTTGATAACCGTTTGCGGGTCAATACCATTGTTCTTCGACTTAGACATTTTGCTCATGCCTGCAGAGAATACCGGCTCGCCGTCTTCTTTATGCCACGCTTTAGTGATGCGGCCTTTGTCGTCAGTCTCAGTTAATACGTCAGTTGGTGCGATCCAAATGTCGCCGCCTTTCTCGTCTTTGCGGTAGTAAGTGTCCGCAAGTACCATGCCTTGACATAGTAGACGCTCAAATGGCTCATCAGAATTCACTAAACCGAAATCACGCAGCAACTTGTGGAAGAAGCGCGAGTACAACAAGTGCAAGATAGCGTGCTCAATACCACCAATATATTGGTTTACTGGTAGCCAGTAGTTTGCAGCACCTGGTTCAAGCATACCTTCATCGTAACGTGGGCTACAGTAACGTGCATAGTACCAAGATGATTCCATAAAGGTGTCGAATGTATCGGTTTCGTGGAATACCGCTTCACCATTTATCGTTGCTTTTGCCCATTCTGGATCTGCTTTAATCGGTGAAGTTACCCCATTCATGACTACGTCTTCAGGTAGACGAACAGGGAGCATGTCTTCAGGTGCCGCAAGCTCAGAACCATCTTCTTTGTTCAACATTGGGATTGGCGAACCCCAGTAACGCTGGCGGCTCACACCCCAATCGCGAAGACGGAAGTTTACTTTACGTTTACCCACGCCAAGTGATTCTAGTTTAGTCGCGATGGCGTTAAATGCGCCTTCAAAGTCTAGGCCATCGAACTCGCCAGAGTTGATAAGCGTGCCTTTTTCGGTAAACGCTGCTTCGGCCAGATTGGCTTCTACTTCTGCGCCGGCTAGAGGCTGAATAACTTGTTTGATCTCAAGACCATAAGCTGTTGCAAACTCATAATCACGTTGGTCGTGACCTGGTACTGCCATCACGGCACCTGAGCCGTAATCCATCAGTACAAAGTTAGCTACCCAAATTGGCACTTCTTGCCCTGTGAGTGGGTGGATAGCCGTAAAGCCAGTTGCGATGCCTTTTTTCTCCATTGTTGCCATATCCGCTTCGGCAACTTTGGTGTTCTTGCACTCTTCAACAAAACGTGAGATTGCATCGCTGTTTTTCGCCGCTTCTTGAGCTATTGGGTGACCGGCCGCAACTGCCACATAAGTCACGCCCATAAAGGTATCAGGGCGGGTGGTGTATACGGTGAAGCTTTCGTCGTTGTCGGCGCGTTTAAAGTCGATTTCAACGCCTTCTGAGCGACCAATCCAGTTACGCTGCATGGTTTTAACTTGCTCAGGCCAGTGGTCAAGCTTGTCTAAGTCATCCAATAACTCTTGTGCATAATCGGTGATCTTAATGAACCATTGTGGAATTTCTTTTTGCTCGACAATGGCACCAGAGCGCCAACCACGGCCGTCAATTACCTGTTCATTTGCCAGTACCGTTTGGTCAACTGGATCCCAGTTTACCGTTGACATCTTTTTGTATACTAAGCCTTTTTCGTAAAGCTTAGTGAAGAACCACTGTTCCCACTTATAGTATTCTGGGTGACAAGTCGCGATTTCACGATCCCAGTCGTAACCAAAACCAAGTAACTTAAGCTGGTTGCGCATGTAGTCGATATTTTCGTAGGTCCATTTCGCCGGTGCGGTATTATTTTTAATTGCCGCGTTTTCAGCTGGAAGACCAAACGCATCCCAACCCATAGGTTGCATAACGTTTTTACCTTGTAGGCGTTGGAAACGAGAAACCACATCACCAATGGTGTAGTTACGTACGTGACCCATGTGGAGGCGACCACTTGGATATGGGAACATTGAGAGACAGTAGTACTTCTCTTTACTTTCGTCTTCGACAACTTTGAAGGTATTGTTTTCTTCCCAGTACGACTGTACTTTGGCTTCGATATCTTGCGGGTTATATTGCTCTTGCATCTAGGTTTCCAAACATCTGGCAAAATTAATAGAAAATTGCTCGATAGCATACCCGAAATTGGCCAGCAATCACAGCACCTAAAGTGGAATTATTTTAGTCGATTGCCGCGGACTAAAGGTGGTGTCGAAGTGAAGATAAACGACGCGAAGACCAGCACCGGTAAAAGGGGAAGTTTTGTGCTGTTGCAAGTAAGAGTTATTATCACTTACTATTGCTAAATATCGAAAGAAGTTTGAGAATTCCCTTGATAAAATTGTGGTTACGCCGTGCTCACCTAGTAATGGCGCTAGTATCTGGTGCGTTTATTATTTGCTTAAGCTTAACTGGGGCACTGCTTATATATGCCAAAGATATTCAATATCTTACTCAGCCTCAGTTGTGGCGAGTTGAGCCACAGTCTGAGCCTCTTGGGGTAGAGCAAATAGTCACCTCAGTTGAATCTACAACCGCTGAAAAAGTTTCACTGTTTATGCCTGAGCAGCAACCGGATTTGGCATGGCAACTGAAGTTGTCTAGCGGTGATTATGTTAGCGTTAACCCCTACAGTGGCGAGATCCTTCATCGCTACGAGTATTATTCTACGATATATGGCTTTACGATGGCGCTACACCGTTGGTTGTTGTTTGAAGGTGCTGACAACAAAAAGCCGCTTAGAGATTGGGTATCTATTTGTGCACTTGTACTCATTATTGAGTTAGTGTTGGGTTTTTATCTTTGGGTAAAGCCTAAAAATCGCTTGAAACGGCTAGTGATAAAGCCAAAAGCTAAGCTAAGGATCCTGCTTTATCAGTTACACACCGTATTGGGGGTATATTTGCTTTTACCTATACTGCTCATTGCCTTCAGTGGTATGGCGTTTAACTGGCAGCCGCAAACTAAGGCTGTGGTTGAGTGGTTGAGCTTTGACGAGGTCGAAGCAAGACCAAAGCCGCCCACTATTGCGGTTAATTTTCACAGCTTACCCTATGATTTAAATAGCGCTACAACACGCGCGCAATCTATCTTCCCAGACAGTCAGCTGTTCCGTATCTATATGCCTGACAAAGCGTCCGACAGCATCGCTTTCAGAGTTCAAAATCCAGGCGAAAGTCATGCCTATAGCTGGGTTTGGGTAAACCCTTATAATAGTGAGGTAGTAGCGCAATATGATGCGTCAAAAGCGGGAGTCGCTACGCAAGTTTGGAACTTTAAGTACAAGTTTCATATTGGTGATTTTGCAGGACCCATCGTGCAATTTGTCTGGTTAATACTTGCCTTAGCTCCGACCTTTTTCACGGTATCCGGCCTGTATTTTTGGTTACAACGCCATCGCAGGAAGAGGTAATTAACTTCACTCTAAGTTACTGTTATGTAGATATAATTGCAAAAAGTGGTGCAGAGTAGGATAATTTTTCAGTAAAGGGTAATGCAAATTATTCACATTTGCCTTGTTTTTACTGAGGTTTGGCAATATTATATTGCCGCTTTTTACATCATTATTATTCTAAATCCAGCAAGGATAACCATGTTAAAAACTACTCTCAGTATGGTAGCGTTGGCTGTTAGCGCAGCAGCCATTGCAGACGATACCAATGTTAAAGATCTTCAAGCTGCAGATATGGAGCATATCGTGGTCTCGGGCAGTCGTGTGTTTGAAAGCATCGATGAAGTGCCTGCCTCTATTACGATTATTAATCAAAAACAAATCGAAGATCATTTAAAAGTAAATCCAGAACTACAAAGTTTGTTATCTCAAATTGTTCCTGGTCTTGCTCCGGATACGGGTAGTTCAAGTAATACTGGGCAATCGTTGCGTGGACGTGCACCACTGGTGATGATTGATGGTGTACCTCAGTCTACACCACTGCGAAATGGTTCTTTAGGTGTAAAAACGCTCGATCCAAGTGCCATCGCCCGTATAGAAGTGATCAAAGGGGCAACCTCAATTTATGGTAATGGTGCTTCGGGCGGGATCATTAACTACATCACCAAGCAGGCCAAAAGCGATGGCAAACCAGAAGGTGAAATTAGCCTATCTAGCCGCTTTAGCGCAGTAAAGCTTGCAGAGAGCGCAGGTGCTCGAATTGCGGGCGCGATTAATGGCCGCGTTGACCAGTTTAGTTATTTAGTCACGGCAAGCTATGAAGAAAACGGTGTTCAGCGTGATGCTGAAGGTGATATTCTAGGTTTACAGTATGGTCTGTCGGATACCGTGACAGAAAACTACTTTACTAAGCTTGGCTATGACTTTGATGGCGATAAACAACTGCAGTTTAGCTATAACTTCTACAGTTCACAGCAAAAAACGGACCTAGGTGATGTGTTTGGCAACATCAATTTAGGTGAAAAATCTTACGCTATTCACGTGCCACCAGCTCAGCAGAAACAAGGTAAGCCACAAGGGCCAGAAGGTAATGAAAACATTACGTTGAAATACACCGATATAGAAGTTTTTGCTAATACACAAATGACGCTTGATGCGTATATGCAAGACATTGAGAACGTGTTCTTCTTCTCTCCAAGCTTAGCAAACCCTGATGAAGGATACACTGGCGGTCAATCTATTATCCGTTCTGAAAAAAAGGGCGCGCGTGCAACATTTAATACCTTGGTTGATTTTGACAATGTCCAAGCTACCTTCATTTATGGTATCGATGCGTTGAATGATGTGACCTCACAGCCACTTGTCGATGGTCGTATTTGGGTGCCGGAAATGGACATGGAAAGCATCGCAGGTTACCTACAGACCAAGTGGATTGTTGCCGATGACCTAGTGTTAAAAGCGGGAGTGAGACAAGAAAGTATTGATCTTGCGGTAGCTGATTACCAAACACTAAAACTTTGCCGTTCAGCGGATCAGTGCTCTGTGCCACTTAACGTGAAAGGCGACACCATTGACTATGACGCCACAACGTACAACGTGGGTGTTAAATATAACGCGAATGAAAAGTTTAGCCCATTCGCCAGTTACTCGCAGGGCTCTGATATCTCGGATATTGGCCGTCTGCTGCGCAGTGCAACGGTAGAAGACATTGGTCAAATTCAAACAGAAGCGTCGATTGTTGATAACTACGAAATCGGTTTTAACTCTCAATTTGAGACGTTACGATTTGAATTTGCGGCATATAGAAGTACGTCTGAGTTTGGTACAACGAATAAATTCAATGAAGTAACCGGAGTCTATGAGCCAGTTCGAGCACCACAAAAAATATGGGGTTATGAGGCACTTGTCGATTACAAGATCAACGACACGCTAAAACTTATTGCCACATATAGCTATGTAGAGGGTAAAGATACCGAAACCGATACTTATCTTGGCTCTAGACAAATTAGCCCACCAAAGCTTACGGCAAACCTAAACTGGCAGCCAGTTGATGCGTTATCTATGACGTTAAGCTGGTTACATGTGGGCGACCGTAAACGTTTCGAGCGAGACGATAAAGGTAACTATGTTGGAGATCAAGGTCCAATTGACAGCTATAATGTGGTTAACTTTAGTGGTCAATATCAATTCGACCAAAGCTGGCAAGCTTTTGTTGGTATTGAGAACCTATTTAACTCAGACTACTTCCCAGCTCGCGCACAAGCCTATACGTACGGTGGCTACAACATTAAAGGCCTTGGTACAACAGCAACCGTTGGTGTGAAGTATCGTTTTTAAGCTAATAGCAATGACTTTTGGCTTCATAATCTGAAGCAAAATGGGTTTGCTGAGCACCAAGTTCAGCAAACCCTAATACAATGAATGGTATATCTGGTCTACACTTAACCTATTGGCGAAACAGGAGTGTAGCAATGGCGGATTATCAAAAATGGCTGGATCAATTTTCCGATTGGCTCAAAGACGTCAAAGAACATGAAATTGACGATTTATCTAAGCGATTCTGGGAAGCGCAGAGCGCACTGAAAGACTACACCAAACAAACCTATGATGATTATAGTTACTATCTAAAACGTGACTTAGAACATCTTCTCGAAAACAAATCCTTCTATGATGAAGCGGCTTGGAGCGAACTCAAAGCCAACATCTTATTTGAAATATCCCAATTAGAAGATAGAACTCAACTTGAGTGGTCCGCACTTTTAAAAGATTTTGAACACCAAGGCATTTATAAAGAAGGTGAATGGATAGCTTTGGGACAATTAGTGTGTAAGAATTGTGGCTATAAATTAGATGTTTATTATGCCATCAAGATCCCAGCTTGCAGCGAGTGCGGGCATGGGGAATATACTAGAAAAGCATTAGCGCCCTAAAGTGTGGGCGCTCAGCTTGGAAGCACCAAGTTGAGTAGACTAACGTATGCGAATAATACAAAGAAGTTAGAATGACCAAATCTAAATTGTCGTCTGAAAAAGCACTGCCTGCGAGCCAGCTCGCGCCATCAGTTTCGTTGACTCACATAGAAAATTGTATCCAAAATCCTTACCCAGAAGCGCTACCGTTTATTGGCCAGCAACGCGCTCAAACTGCACTAGACTTTGCCTTGGGAATGGAGCTTCCCGGTTATAATGTGTATGTTATGGGAGAAGCGGCGCTAGGTCGTTTTACCATGGTAAAAGACAAGCTTGAGGCCCACAGTAAAACTAAGCCAACGCCCAAAGAATGGTTGTACGTCAACAACTACGACGACCACCGCGAGCCTATCGCGTTATTTATGCAGGCGGGTGAAAGTAAGCAGCTTGAGGCCGATATTGACGCCTTTATTGATGAGATCTTAGATACTTTTCCTGCAGCTTTTGACAATCCGGGTTATCAACGCAAGAAAAAGTCGCTAGATAAAGAATTCGAACAAAAATACGATGCTGCGATCACCGCTGTTGAGCAGCAAGCTATGAATATGAGTGTTGCACTGATAGAAGATACGGGGACAGTTGGCTTTGCTCCTGTGGTCGATGGTAAGCAGCTCAGTGATACGGAGTTTTCGGCTCTGGACGAGCATGTTCAGGCACACTTTTTAACCGCAATTGAAACATTAGAAGATGCCCTAATCGAGTCGCTTATTGAGCTGCCCAGATGGAAGCGTGAATCTTCTGAGCGCTTGCGTAATCTTAAAAAAACCACCATCGAAGTGGCGACCAAACCGCTATTAAAAGCGCTTGAGCATAAGTATGCCGCACACATTGGCGTGCTGCGTTATCTTAAAGATCTGAAGGTTGAAATTGTCGATGCGGTATTAGATTGGCTAGACGACGATAGTAGCAACAGCGACGAAAACAAAGATGACTTTGACTCAAAGGGAATGCTCACGGACTTTTTTGCGCCCAATATTCTGGTTGAGTTTAAAGAGGACGACCCTGCGCCTGTGGTGTATGAGCCAAATCCGACCTTTGGTAATATTTTTGGTAAGGTGGAGTATGCAACCTCTCAAGGTAATTTGATCACCAGCTATCGCTCTATTCAAGCAGGTGCATTGCACCGCGCCAATGGCGGCTATCTGATCATGGATGCTGAAAAGGTCATGGCTAACGCGCAGGTGTGGGATGGCCTTAAACTGTCGTTAAAAACCCACCAAATTAAAAATGACCTACCGTATCAAGACAATTCGGTGGGCAGCAGCTTTACCTTAAAGCCGCAGTTAATTCCGTTGGATGTCAAAATTATTCTTTTGGGTTCGCGAGACCTGTATTACACCATTGGTGAATACGATGAAGAGTTTGCAGAGCTATTTAGAGTGCTGGCCGATTTTGATTACTATTTACCAAGCTCGGACAAAATGCAGTACCAATTCATCACGAAGGTGATGGAATACTGTAATGATACCTTGAAGATTGAGCTTAGCTCAGCGGCGCTGGCGCGTATGCTTAAATTTAGCTATCGCCAAGCGGAGCACCACAGTAAGCTTTCGGCGCGCTTTGCTGATGTTTTGGAGCTGGTGGCAGAAGCCAGTTTTTATGCCAAGCAAGATGGCGTAAACCAAATTGCCGCTAATCACATCGATGAAGCGATAGCTGGAAAAGAATATCGAACAGGACAGTTAAGTGAAAACATGCTCAGCGATATTCAAGAAGGGCATACCTTGATTGCAACCGAAGGCACCGCAATTGGTAAGGTAAACGGCCTGACGGTACTGCATATTGGTGACACCGCGTTTGGTACGCCTGCGCGTATTACCTCTACGGTATACGCGGGTGCTGACGGGGTGATTGACGTTGAACGTGAAGTAGACTTAGGTAAGTCAATTCACTCAAAAGGCGTGATGCTGCTTACGGGTTACCTAGGTAACAAGTATGCGCAAGACTTTAGCCTGACGCTTAGCGCAAATATCGCCATTGAACAAAATTATGGTTTTATTGACGGTGATAGCGCATCACTTGCAGAACTTTGTGCGCTGCTATCGGCGGTGACGCAACTCCCCGTAGATCAATCATTAGCGCTCACTGGCTCAATTAACCAACACGGTGAAGTACAAGCCATTGGTGGTGTAAACGAAAAAATCGAAGGTTTCTTTAAACTCTGCAAAATGCGAGGCCTCACAGGTAAGCAAGGGGTGATCGTCCCTGAATCTAACAAGGTCAACTTAGTGTTAGATGATGAAGTGATTGCAGCTGTTGAAAAAGGCTTATTCCATGTCTATGCCGTTGCCACAGTAGATGAAGCGCTTAGCTTGTTAATGGATAGACCAGCAGGCGAGCTCGGTGACGAAGGCTATCCCGAAAACAGTATCAATGCAGTTGCAATGGCGAAACTTGAGCGTATTGCAAAAGTAGTAAACGGCGATGATGACAAAGGAGAAGAAAGCCATGACGACAACTAATGTTATCCTCGTTATTGTTGCACTGGTGATTGCGGTGGTGTTTTTTCGAGGTGGTCAGAAACAGAAGCAGCTTGCGCAGTTTAATCGAATTCAAGCGGCAGACTTTTTGAAAGAAAACGAAAAGCGCACAGAGGTTCATAAAACTGACTCAGGTCTTCAGTACGAAATAATCACTCAAACTGACGGTGGCAAACAGCCAAATGCAACGAGCAAAGTTAAAGTGCATTATCATGGTACTTTACTTGATGGCTCCGTATTCGACAGTTCGGTACTGCGTGACCAACCCATCAGCTTTGGACTTAATCAAGTGATCTCGGGTTGGACAGAAGGTGTGCAGTTGATGAGCGAAGGGGACAAATACCGCTTTTGGATTGGTCCGGACTTAGGCTATGGTGACCGCGCAGCAGGTAAAATCGAACCGGGTTCGTTATTAGTGTTTGAAGTTGAGCTGCTCGCGGTAGAGTGATGTTCTCAAAGCGATGAAGCTCTAGCAGCTATCTTTATTTGCCCAAGCGTGATTAACCGACGCTACAATTGTTAAAGTGGGCTGCTAGAGAGGAATGATGTTATTTAAGCTCAGGTTATTTAACCTGAGGTTTGGATAAGGAATGTTCCAACTCATTGTTGCTAAAGCACAACTTGGTTTTTTCCTTGTCTAGCCAGAGAGTTTTAGGGAAAACACCGCTTCCGCGTCCTGCTCTCGCTAAGGTACCTACATCCTATAGGCAAGGCGAATTTACGCACCAATAGCTGGCTATTGGAAGTGAATTCAACGCAGTTAGCGCTAAAACTAGCTGCTAGAAAGGCATTAATTATCCGCAGCTCAGGTTATTTAGAGCCATTCTGTGCTGATTTTGTGACAAGGACGTCACAGAGAACATTTTTGAAGATATGTATGCATGCAGCTAATGCTCCGAAAATGAGTAGGTTTGGAGTTAGTGGGTCATCTTCCAATAAGTAGTTATTCAATAATGCTATTAGTAACATCATGATGACTACGAAAATAAGTGGTTTCACACTATGTTTATCAATACTTTTCTTAATCTCTGCTTCTGTCATCGTTCCCTCTTAGGTTGTAGCTTTAACTATTTAAAATAGTTGGAGAATTAATGGATTGGTATTACTGCTTACTTGTTTCTTTTATCTGAGTAGCGACTGAGTAGCATATTGGCGACCTGTTGCTTTACGGCCCGTTTGTCGTGGGGGTCAACGCCAAAACGTTCCGCCAGTAGTGCGATTTCTTCATCGGTTAGATTGAAGGATAAGCGTTGCCGAGTTTTCTTCGATTTAACTTCTAAATCAAGGATCTTTCTGATCATATCGGATGGCGTTAGCTCTTCGTCTATTGCCTGTTTTTTAATACTTTTTTGTACTTCCGTGGTTAAATCGAAGGCCATTTGTGTGGCCCTCAATGCCACTTCTTGACGTTTCCACTTGTCTTCTCTTGTGGTCACGAGTTCGCTCCAGGAAATAGGTCGACAATATCGCTCAGTGGGCGACACATGGTTAGTGACACGTCAGTTTCCCCTCCATCCCAGATCTCGATATTGATAGCGAACTTTTCGTCAGGACTAAGTAACTCGATAACTTCACATACTTCGCCACTTTCATCTTGATAGCGTGGCAAAGCGCGGCCGCGATAATCGCTATCGTAAAAATAGCAAACGTAGGGCGCTTCACTTTGTTGATAGCTTTTACCTAAAAATCGCTCGAAAATCTCTGGAGTAGCGTGGGTGTCGATGTGGGTCAGTGCTTCTTCATCGAAAATACGCGCAAATTCATCAAGCGTAAAAATAGCGTCGACGTCTTCTCTTTGGATTTTGATAGAGAAATTCGCGTATTCCTCACCGTCACTTTGTTCAATTTGCAAAAAAGTAATGTTACCTGAATCACTTTCGAGAACAAATTCATATGCAGCGCTGCGTTCAAATTGGTAAGTTTGTACGCCAACCACTTTTAGGGTTTGTCCCTTGAGCCAGCTTGGGTAAGCGAACGAATCGATGATGGTGAGCATGTCCCCAACTTGCAGATCTTTTGCATGAGTAAGTTGTCGCTCAGGAGTTTTTTTTGATTTAAAAAAGCCAAACATAGTACACCTACATAATCAAAAAGGGTAAAAAGGAGGCGAGGCCTCCTTTTTCTAATCAGCAAATATTAGTTGCTTTGTTTAGCTCTAATACGTTCAAGAATATCATTACTCTTTTGCGTAGAGCCAATTCCCGCTTCTGCCATTTTGGCTTTTAGATCTGCACCCGTTGCAGCGGCTTCAAGCTCTTTTGCCGCAGCCAGTTGATCTTGCCTATCTTGCTGACGTTGCTTGATACGTTCAAGCGACTGACGTGCATTTACCATAGATGACGCATTGGTATTTAGCGTGCTGTTTACTGCCATGGTTGCTTTTTGAACGCTGTCTGTGGTTTTTACCATTGTCAGCTGGCGTTGGTTTTCTTTAATCGTTTTTTCAGCTTCTTTGATCTGCTGTTTTAACAGGATCACATGTTTACTAAAGCCGTCTAGCACTTGCTGATGCTCTGCGCGCTCAACTTCAAATTCACCGATTTTCTCTGCGATTTCTACCGCTAAAGCTTCGTTACCTTTTTCGAGCGCTTGTCCAGCATAGTTTTCATGCTCGATAATGCTTTCGTCAAGTGCAGCTAATTTGCGTTTTGTCTGCATCTCTTTCGCCATTACTTCTGTTAAGCTTTTTTTTGCTTTAGCTAATGCGTTTTGTGCGTCAGCAATTTCTTGCTCAAAAATACGAATGCCATTTGCATCAACAATTGACTCACCAACTTCTCTAGCGCCACCACGAACAGCAGTAAATAATTTCTTTAAAATACTCATTTCACAACTCCAATATTATTCATTCAAATACACAGTCACTGCATCTAATGCTTCGATTGCATTGTCCGCTAGGGTGACCAGTTCGTGCGTGATCTCATCAATTGAGGAGGAAACGGCTAGAGCACCAAATATCGCATACTGCTCATCAATTTTAGCAAACGCACTCAGCGGGATCGGCACATTCAGTTTTAATAGTGCTTCATTTAACTCGTTTAGCAACTCAGGCTTTACCTCATTCTCTTTAAATAGGTAACTAATGCATACAAGTTGTTCTTCAGTCTGAGTCACAAAAATTGGTAATTCGTCATTTCCGTCAACAATCACTTGCAATACATCTTGCTCGCCTTCATTGGCGATTAAGAAAGATTCGAAGTTAGCACCTTCTGTTTCAAATGATGCTAATTTGATTGATAGTTCATTTAATTCCATCTTCATTTACCTTTTTTGTTTTGACATATTATGTCTGAGTTAAGAGTTGCACGTAAGACATAATATGTCAATGGCCGTGCGCTAATTTTTATACAACTCATCTTCTGTTTGCCATGCTTGGCGATAATAATCGTATAGTCTCCCTGTTCCTAACTGGTTGACTTCAATATCTTTTGCTCCATCAAAAAAGCGATTTGGGAAGGCGAAAGTCGCGAGTAAATACTCTTTGTTTATCCAGTTACTTGGGACTGGTAAAGACTCGACTGCCCGGATCCTAGCACTTGCTGGTTGTCCTGTTCTCGTTGCGATTGTCCATCCCCACTGGCCAAATGAGGGAATATTCTGTTGGTATTGCTCAACATGCGTAAACCCGGCATGTTTTACCGTTTTGGCTATGCTAATAAACGCTTTTTTAGCGTGATAGGGAGACGTTGACTGAATAGCGAGTGCACCATCGGGTGCCAGTAATTGACGCACATGATTATAAAAGTAGTCGCTATATAGCTTATTCAAATCAGGGTGATTAGGGTCGGGTAAGTCGATAATGATAGTGTCAAATTGCCTACCTTGGTCAAGCATTTTTTCTACTTCTAAAAATGCATCTGCAACGATAACCGTTGCTCTTGGGTCGTTTAAGGCGTCGCCATTTAAATGAGTTAATTGACTGGTGATATGTGGTCTAGCAGGGTAGGGTTGCCCTTGTAGTCCAAACAATGAAAGTAGTTGTCCATCCAAATCAATTAAGGTTGCATTTTCAACAGGCCATTCCAGTACATCTCGAAGTGCCAGACCATCTCCGCCACCAATGATTAATACCTTTTCACGACGGTTGGATGCCAGCATAGCAGGATAAACGAGCATAGTGTGATAGATCTGTTCATCCACAGATGAAAACTGTAATCGACCATTTAAGAATAAATCGTTAATTGGCATCGGTTGTGCGCGGCTCAATCGCTCAGTGATGACAACATGTTGATACTTCGTTGACTCTGAATAGATCACCTTGTCTTTGTAAAGCACGTTGCTGAGGTCTTTCATCCAAAGAGAGCCATGGCTCAGGATGACAAAAAAGATACCAAGTAGAACAAAGTGGCAAGCAAACAGCAGCTTAGCGAAGCGGACATGAGCATGGTAACGCCATAGGAAGATAAGTCCTGCAACAATATTAAATAGCGCAGTCCACGCGGCTGCTTGCATTATTGGCAGTGCAAGCATAATCGTGACCCAAATAGCAGCACCAACACCAGCACCGATATAATCTGCACCGTAAATGGTACCCGCGTTATTTTCAAGGAAGCGGCCATATACTTGTTGACGGATCCTAGCAATCAGCGGAATTTCCATGCCAATTAAAATGCCTAGGATGAGGCCGAAAACATAAGGTAAAAATCGGGCAAATGCTTGTAATTGCGCAAATGGCATGCCATCTAAGACACTATCGGGAGGTAGGCTGTATAGGCTAGAAAGCGTATGGGGTAGGGTATAGGTAAGTGCAATAACACTGGCGATCACCAAAATACTGCTCATTCCCAGTAGCGCGATTAGGCTTTCAAGCCATGCAAATGCGGTAAAAGGATCTTTGAACCAGCGTGCTAAAAATGCGCCAATGCCCATGGCCACGATCATAGTGCCAATCATGGCATAAATTGCGCTTTCTACAGAGCCTAAAACGCGACCAGCATAATGAGAGAGTAAATATTCGTAGATTAGGCCGCAACCGGCCAAAATAGCCATGACGCCAATTAGTAGGGTGTCGTGACCAAACAACGACCAGTTGCCGGTCACTCTTGCTGAAGTTTGTGGTGCAGATACGCTCAAGGGTTATGCACCTAACAAACTAGCCATAGTCGTACCAATGGCAAAAGAAAGCGCGGCTGAGATTGCAGCAACACCAACATTCTTTTGTCTGTTCACTTCATCGGAAATATCTTTACCCGCAAGAATAATTTTTATCATGACGAGGTGTAAGACGATGAAAAGCACAATGCTACCCAGTGCCGCAATACTCCAGTACAGTAGGCTTGAGTTAATGTTGTCCGCTACATACGGCGCTAAACCGGACGCTGCAGTCAGTGCTAGTGCTGAGCCGATTAAAAAGCCCGCGTAGCGGATCCCGACCGCGATATTGTTGTCTTTGATTGCTTGCTGTAAACAGTCGCCACTTTTGTTAGTGCGCTTAAATAGTTGTACTCGGTATTGGCTCACAAGCAGCATACAAATATTACCGATAATGAAGGCCGCAACCACAATCGGTAAACCATACCAGCCCTCTGTGAGTACCCAAAGCAAAGCTGAGCGGATCACAATGGCAACGCTCACCACATGGCCAAAATCAATCAGTGCTGAGGTGACATTACCTTTAACGATTTCGTCATGAAGGTTCACCTTGCGTAACGCGACTTTGTCTTGGAAAAAGTGGCCGAGTTTGATAAGAATGATACCAACGATACCATAGCCCGCCATTTGTAGCGCTTCTTGAGCCAAAGAACTGGCAAAAGCACCACTTGAAATACCTGAAATTACGATGGCCAAACCTGCTAAACCACCAGCAAAACTGAGACCAAATGCAAAGTTGTCTTTTTCTGTGATTTCATCGTTTGCATGAAGGTTAGATACCCAACCTTTGATGTATTTTAAGCTAACAAACAACGCGACGATCACCGCCATATCTATTAGCAATGCTTGAAAAGTCCAAGCTGTTAATCCGTTAAATTGGTACATATGTTAACTCCGCTATATATGCGCTATTTGCCCCGGCTTACGCCACGGGAGGTTCTACTTGAGCTATTGCGAACTGAGCCGTAGCTTGAGGTTCGAGAGTAGCTGCTTCGAGTTACTGCTGATGGGGTATTGCTACTTCGACTTAACCCTGACGCGCCAGACTTTTTCTTGGCATAGGGACTGGTAAACTGTTTGCCTTGGCGTTGGTACGATTGTTGAGTACGCTTGGCGAGTTCAGTTTGGCGTTTGTAGCTTTTATAACTGGTGTATCTATGACGACCATAGTCGCTGTAGTAACTGTATTTGCGGTGTTTACTCCAGCGACCATATTCAACATCACCAACAATATCGCCAAGCATGCGATACATGCCGTACCACATCCAAAAGCTAGTGCCGTTTGAATTGGTCTGCCATTCGCCATAGTTGGCATTACCAACAAGCTGATTGCCGACACCGGTCTGACCGTTTGCCGTTTGTTCCGCTTGCTGACTGATTGCGCCAACTCGCGCTAGCTTTCCATCTGACATATCGGCTAAAACATTGATTGGATCTGTCAGCGCATCATTGAACAAACTGATGGAAGCGGCTTCTTTTAACAAGAGCGCTTGGTTGATAATATCATCGCTGTTCATACTTGGAGCGGGGGACTTGAGGGACTGATAACGAGTCAATAAACTCTGATATAAGGTTCCACTGCTTGTTGCGTCTTGGGAAATAATTTGCGCAATTTCACTGAGCTGAGGTTTTTGCTGACCAAGTACTTTGCCATACTCAGTCAAAAGGTTGGCATTTCTCACCTGCTTTTTATCAAGGGCGGTTCCCAGCGTATTTATCGCTGTTGAAGCTTCTTGAAGTGTATGTGTAATGGTTTGCTGGATACGTTCTTCTTTCGATTCGCAGCCCAGCATTAGGCTCAAAACACACAGTAGGCTAACCAGTTTCCAAATTCTAAAGTTGGACATTCATTGTCACCTAATCTACCTTGACCATTCGTTTTAATGTGCTGTTTTATTGAGTTTAAGTCAACTCAAACGTGCCGTGATCGGCATGTTAAAGGGGCTTAAATTGTAACAATAAATCAGTCTAGAAAGTTATTACCTATACACCTTAACATTTGTATTAACATAAACCATAGCGTTAGGTGGACTGGGATAATAATAGAGTTTGTTCATATAGAAGTTGCATTCGTATGAATGCAACGATCACCAAAGCATCAATATAAATCTATCAATACTATAAGGTTAATATACCTTAGCAATTCGCCTCTAGAATGTCATAGATAGCATCTTCTAGGTCTTCTAAATCTGCTTCATCTATCAACAATCTGGCTTTTGATTCATCAAGGTCTAGCGCCTCCGCAAAGAAGCCTTTAAAGCCTCGCGCTTTGCGATCAATCTCAAAGATGATTTCGAGTTGCTCACCACGATTAAAGAAAACCACTTCTACCTCATCAAAGCGACCATGGAAGTCACCTGTGATCGTTTTAAACTCTAGTTCTTGTACGAATGGCAGGCGTGAGAATGATACTTCATCAATACCTTCACAGTCTGATTCATAGAGTTTAAAGCCAAGCGCTTCCATCGCATCGATAGCCGCTTGTTGTAGCTCGGTAGGTACGATATGTAAATAGTCCCTATCTGACTTGTCGAGCGCCATATCAATATCAAGGTTGGTAGCGATCCAAGTTTTGGATTGGCCAACAGTAAGCGGGGTTTCTTCAGCGAGGTCAAGCGCGAATGGAATGTGCTTTTCATCACCGGGTTCGATAGTAAATCGTTCGTTGATTTGAAATTTAGCAAGGGTGTGGTTTTTAGTGATGGTCGTTGTTTCACCTTCACTGTCTTCTCTTTCAACTGTGTAGTTGCACATTACGTTAAGATCTATTTTGTTGATCTCTTGAGCAACTTTGCCACCGATGATTTTAACCGTTCCAGAAATTTCTTCGCCAGGGGAGGCGTGATGGGTTTCTAAGATGGTATCTACTTTTGCTGCACCGATACCGACTGCGCCAAGGGCTTTTTTGAAAAAAGACATAGTCATCCTTATATATCTTGTGACCTTCCATCATGGAAAGCGCTGCCGTGTCGATTATAGGAATTATTATCAATTCGTCAATTGCTTTTCTCCTTCAAAGCCAATGACTTGAAAATATTTTTTATGATGCAGTCGGTAATTAGTCATTATTCATAAAATTGGTATATTATTTTTATAACGATAGCCGTAGATGAGCAGTGTTCATTGGCATGTTTCAAATTGCAAAGTTCAAGTTTATAGAATTATGGAACAGGATGTTGCAACGCCTCATGGTTAAGGACCGACGTATGGCCCGCACTCAAGCTTTGGCGCAACCGAGCTATGAGGAATTGGCGTCGACATTAAGTGCGATGCCGGATTTGATGTTTGAACTGGATGAAGAGGGGCGGCACTGGGACGCCAGAATACTTCGCCCTGAGTTGTTAGTCGCGCCTGCAGAACAATTGATTGGCCATACGGTGACTGAAGTGATGCCAGAGCAAGCCGCTAAAATAGTGATGCAGGCATTACAGGAAGCAAAAGTTAACGGCTATTCACATGGTAGCCATATTCACTTGTCTACACCGGTTGGTGAGCGTTGGTTTGAGGTCTCTATCGCCCGTAAGGTTGTCACTGCAAGCGATAATCATGCTGAAACACGTTTTATCGTGTTATCTCGGGATATCAATGACCGTAAGTTGGAGTATCTCGAAGCTGAGAAGTTGGCGTATCATGACCAGTTAACCGAATTACCGAATCGCCATGTTCTTCAGCATGGATTGATGGAGCAACTCCATGTAGGTCAACAGCTTGGTAGTTACAGCGCAATCTTGTTTTTGGACCTTGACGATTT
The DNA here is from genome assembly GCF_004208845.1 of Pseudoalteromonas sp. CO348. NCBI lineage: Bacteria > Pseudomonadati > Pseudomonadota > Gammaproteobacteria > Alteromonadales > Pseudoalteromonadaceae > Pseudoalteromonas > Pseudoalteromonas sp. CO348. The sequence continues at coordinate 179,915 of NZ_SGPI01000010.1, forward strand.
TAAAAAAGTAAATGACTTGCATGGCCACCATGTGGGGGATCAGTTACTCAAGGCGGTTGCCCAGCGTTTGTGTGCTAGCGTACGCCAAGATGATGTGGTGATCCGTTGGGGAGGCGATGAGTTTGTGATTTTAATCACTCACTTATCTCCGCAACAGCCTCAAGCCGAATCTCATGTGGTTGGGATCTGCCAGCAAATAATCAACAAGGTAGATAAACCCTATCTCTTTGAAGGCAATAAGCTAAGTTGTCGGATTAGTATCGGCGTCAGTCTATTTAATAACCTCGACATCGAGACTGGGATCCAACAGGCAGATTCCGCTATGTATCAAGCCAAGCAATCTGACAGTGTGCGCTATGCTTTCCACAACAAACCAATTAAGGATGTTGGAACCTAGATAAATTCATCTGGCAATAACGACAACCATAATACACTTCGCCACTTTTCAGCAGTTTGAGGTAGAGAATGAAAGTCGGGTTTGATTACGGAAGCTCTCATTGTGCTATGTCTAGTGTGTTATGCAAAATGGTTTCATTCCACGACAAGCCTATAAAGGATGTGGGAACCTAGATAAATTCATCTGACAATAACGACAACCATGATACACTTCGCGACTTTTCAGCAGTTTGAGGTAGAGAATGAAAGTCGGGTTTGATTACGGAAGTTCTAATTGTGCGATGGGTGTCATGCAAAATGGTGAAGTGGACTTACTGCGTCTCGAGCAAGATAAATATTACCTGCCTTCGACTATGTATGCGATGCACAATGCGTTAATTCCTGCATTTGTTAACCGTCATCTGAGTAAACCAGATCCAGTCTATACGCAGTCTCGCCAAGGGCTGCTAACGGTAGCGCAGCAAGCTAAGCGCGATCTTGATTTAGAAGCACATGAAGCGGGCGTTTTTTTTGGTCAAGCGGCAATTTCTGAGTATATTGAATTTCCCGAAGAAGGTTTTTTTGTTAAATCACCTAAGTCCTTCTTTGGGGCGGTTGGGCTTAAACCTCAACAAATCGCCTTCTTTGAAGATATTGCTGCGGCGATGATGGTTGAGATTAAGCGCCGTGCCGAGTCGCAGCTGCAACAGTCCATTACCGACACTGTGATTGGTCGACCTGTTAATTTTCAGTCCGTCGGCGGAGAAGAAAGTAATCAACAGGCGGTTAATATTCTTACTACCGCTGCAAAAAGAGCAGGATTTAAGGAAGTGGATTTTCTCTTCGAACCGCTCGCAGCGGGGATTGAGTATGAAAGTCGTCTTCAGCAAGATAAACTTGTGCTGGTCGTTGATATCGGCGGTGGTACTAGCGATTGTTCGTTTGTCCGAATGGGGCCAAGCTATCGCAATAATACACAGCGCCAGCAAGACTTTTTAGCGCATACGGGTAAACGTATCGGTGGTAACGATTTAGATATTGCGCTTGCTTATCACCAATTAATGCCGTTATGTGGTCTAGGTTCTAACATGAGTTCAGGTTTGCCGATGCCTAGTCAACTGTATTGGCAGGCATGTAAAATCAATGATATTCAGTCTCAACTAGACTTCTACAGCGATAAATTAGCGCGAGAATTGCAAAGCATGTTGCGAGATGTCGCCGAGCCGCAAAAGCTGGCGCGTTTACTTCACATTCAACAGAACAAACTTACCCATCAAGTGGTTCGTGAAGGTGAGCTTGGTAAGATAGCACTCTCTGAGCAAGCAAAGTTTAATGCCAATCTTGGTTTTATTGAGCCACAGTTAACCTCTGAATTTACGCAGCAAGATTTTGCCGAGTCGGTCATGTCGAACTTAGAGCAGATGGGCATGCTTGCGAAAGAAGCCATTCATCAAGCGGGGTCAAAGCCCGATGTAATTTATCTGACTGGCGGTAGCGCGCAATCACCGTTACTCAAGGCAGCGCTTGCACAGCAAATTGGTGATATTGAAATGGTGAACGGGGATAACTTTGGTAGTGTTACTGCAGGCTTGACTAAGTGGGCGGATAAAATATTTAAATAATCGAAGTCAGAATCAGAGAAGCGGTCACAAACCGCTTCCATACTCGTCTATTTTATCAATCTAAGCGACTAGCAAGGTACTGCTCATAATCAGGTAAATGTCTTGCGATTGGCTGGCTCATTTTATCGCACGCCATCAGTAAATCTGCCGTTGCTTCATTACAGGCAACGGGAATATTCCAAACAGCAGCCAGTCTCAACAGTGCTTTTACATCCGGATCGTGAGGCTGTGACGCAAGCGGATCCCAAAAGAAAATCAAGACATGAACATCTTGCTCCGCGATTTTGGCACCAATTTGTTGGTCGCCACCCATTGGGCCACTAAATAGCTTTGTTACTTCTAAACCAGTATGCTTTTCTATTAGGTTACCCGTTGTGCCCGTGGCGTAAAGCTTGTGCTGTTTTAGGCTATCTAAGTGGGTCTGACACCACTCAAGTAGGGCTGGTTTCATGCCATCGTGTGCAACCAAAGCAATATGCTTTTTAGCTGGCAGTGGCTGTGAGCGTTTTTGCATGTGTACTGCTCCTATTTTGCGTAACTGTTTAGAGTAATAAGTTGACTGCCAATGCGATAAAAATTAAGCCTGAAATACGATCAATCCACACCGGCGCTGCGGGATGCTGCCTAAAATAGCCAGCGATTTTATCACCACCGTAGATATACATGCAGTCGATGGGAAAAGCTAAAATAGGATACAGTAAGCCAAACATGGCCAGTTGCATCGTTGTCGAAGTCGCCAAGCTACTATCGACAAACTGAGGAATAAATGCAATAAAAAACAGGGCGACTTTGGGATTTAAGACTTCCGTCATCATTGCTTGGAACATCACGTTTTTAGGCTTTTTAGTGCTCACGTGCGGTTTTTCCTCGCAAGCTATCTGCGCCTTTCCAAGCGTTTCTTTGATAGTCATTATACCTAGATAAGCTAAGTAAGCTGCGCCGAGATATTGCACTGTGGTATAGGCGGTCTCTGAGGCTTTTAGGAGTGCGGATAAGCCAACAACGGCAAAGAGTGTATGGATCACCCCACCGAGTGCAAAGCCTAATGCGCTTTGCATGCCAGCTACGCGGCCATTAGTAAAGGTCTGCGCCATTAAAAACGCATTGGATGGGCCCGGTGCCACGGCAATTACCGTGCTGGCGATTAAAAATGAGAATAAGTATTCAAGATTTAGCATTGTATTATTAAATTAGATCTTTACCAATCCATACCACTTTGCCGAGAATTTCCAGCTGCTCCAATTCATTCGGCATCACAACTTGTTCCCGGTATTCTTTATTATCGCTAATCAAGCGTACTGAGCCATCAAAGTTTTGTTGTAAGCGCTTGGCATAAAGCTCTTCACCAAGGCGGACAACATAGATCAGACCTTCGCTTAATTTTTTATCCGATAAATCCACCAAAATCGTATTGTTATTATTAATCGTGGGTTCCATAGAGTCGCCTTTGGCAAACACCACGACCAGCTGTGACTTATCTAGATTTTTAAATTCAATCCACTTTTTTCTAAATGCAAGGTAACGTGCAACCTCGGCACTTTGGTTAAATGCACCATAACCCGTGCTGACAGAGACATGGTAGCCAGGCACAACAACAAAGTCCTCATTGAAGTCTTCCAAGGTAATACTTTGCTGGATGATTGGTGATTCGGTTTTGCAATCAAGTGGGATCCCGGTAACGAGCCACATCAAATCTACGTTGGCTTGTTTAGCAATGCGTTCAATGACACTGAGTTTTGGGTCTTCCCCTTTTAATATTCTGCGCAGCGTCCCTTCAGATACATCAATTTTTAACGCAAAAGCTCTAATACTGTCCGGCTTGATCGCATATTCTACGCGCTCCGCTAGGCTCATGAGACTTTGTTCCATGCGTTGCCTCTTAAATAATGATACGTGTGCGTCATTATATGGGCTATTTTTTGCGAAGTAAAATCATTTTTGACGCAAAAAAGATCTATTTTTTCGTTGAAATGCGTAAAAAATAGATCTATCATCTTCATTAAATTACGCAGTGAATGCATTTAGTCAGTAAGTGCGTAAATAAATGATTTTTATAAACGTCATATATTTGCGCAATTTTTTAAGGAATGAGTGTGATGTTAATGAGCCAACCTTTAATTTCTGAACGCGCGCCGCTTGGTGCTGCTATACTTAGATTTGCACGTAAAAGTCGCGGTTTTACTCAAGCTGAATCGGCCGCAAGCTATGGTATAGAGGAGCGAACATTAAGGCGCTGGGAGAATAACGAATACAACCCTAAATGGAATGATGTGATTGCTTTGGTTGAAGATGTTTATTTAATGGATATTGTTAATGTCATTGTGGGATTAAGGACATCAAGCGCTGCGTAAAAAATTAAAGCCAGCTTGCGCTGGCTTTGTTCGATAAAATCGCTATGTTTAGCATAGCGACTTATATTCTCTTACTCTTCGTCTTCAACAAGCGTCATCAGTGAAGTGTTACCACCAGAAGCTGTGGTATCGATACTAATGGTTTTCTCAGTCACTAGACGATTGATAAGCGTATCGTAGTACTCTGCACTGATCACCGGCAGGATTGCACCTTTGCGCTCCGCAAGTTGCTGTGAGAAGTAACCAAGGCGTGAAGAGCGCGCAGCCACAACAGCACCTGCAAGGTGAGGGTGTGCCAAAATCGCTTGTAGCTGGTTTTGCTTCGCTACTTGGAATACGCCTTCAGCAACGCCAGTTGAGATGAACTTATCTCTAAATGCCAATGCTTCTTCATAGAATAAGTCAGAGGCTACTGTGATCACTGTGTTACCGGCAGCAAGTGCTGTGATAATTGATATCGCCCAGAAGTTGAACGAAGTACTCTTATCGGCATATACCACTACACAACCACGCGCTTCTAAGTGCAGCGTGTTCGACTCACCAGTAGGTCCCGGTAGCGTTGTGTAAGTACGCATACGCTTTTCTAAGCGGTTTAGCTGAGCACGCGCATCAGAAAGCGTTAATGACAAATCATCCGCCAGCTCATCAATGATGTCTACTGTTGCCACTTTTGCGAGTAGCTGACGCACTGCCGAAACACGGTCATTAAGCGCAGTACGACGCCAGATCTTCTCATCACGCTTAGAGTTTTGCATCAGTTTTTCAACTTGCTCAACGGCACCTGGGAAGTGGTGGATCTCTAGCTCATCAGGCGTCAGATCTGTCATTTGTACGTTGTCTGGTGACGCTTTTTCTTTCACAAGGCGAAGTAGGTAGTTTGGACCACCTGCTTTTGGACCTGTACCAGAAAGACCACGCCCACCAAATGGTTGCACACCAACGATTGCACCAATCATGTTACGGTTCACGTATACGTTACCCGCGCGAGACATCTTAGCTAGGTATTCGCAGCGCTCTTCAATACGTGAATGAACGCCCATTGTTAGACCGTAGCCTGTACCATTGATTTGGTCGATCACATTATCAAGTTGATCTGCTTTAAAGCGTACAACGTGAACTACCGGACCGAATACTTCACGCTTAAGCACGGATAGATCAGAAATCTCATATAGGCGCGGAGCGAAGAAGTAAGCGCCGTTCTCACTGTTATCAGGGATCTTAGCTTCGAATAGTAGCTTACCGTTCGACTTCATGTAATCAACATGCTTAGTCAAAGTGGTCAGCGCTTTTTCGTCGATTACTGGACCTACGTCTGTAGATAGTAGCGATGGGTCGCCGATATGTAGCTCTTTAAGTGCACCTTGGATCATTTCGATGATACCGTCAGCAACATCTTCTTGTAAGAACAACACACGAAGTGCTGAACAGCGTTGACCGGCGCTTTGGAAACCTGATGAAATAACATCGTCAACCACTTGCTCTGGTAATGCTGTTGAGTCAACGATCATACAGTTTTGACCACCAGTTTCTGCGATCAGAGGAACCTGAATATCGTTACGCTCAGCAAGAATTTGCGAGATAAGCGTACCTGTCTCTGTTGAACCTGTGAACATAACCGCTTGGATACGCTCGTCAGGCACGATGTGTTTACCCACTTCGCTACCGCGTGCGATAACCGGTTGTACTACGTGCTCTGGTAAACCAACGGTATGCATTAATTCAATACAACGCAGTGCAATCATACTGGTTTGTTCAGCAGGCTTTGCAATAACGGTATTACCCGTCACGATAGCAGCAGCTACCTGACCTAAGAAGATCGCAAGCGGGAAGTTCCACGGGCTGATACATAAAATCACGCCACGAGCTTCAAAACGCTCATCTTTAGAAAGCTCTTCTGCACGCGCTGCATAGTAGCGACAGAAGTCAACGGCTTCACGTACTTCATCGATGCTGTCTTGGGTTACTTTACCTGCTTCTTTAATACAGATAGCAACAAGTTCATCATGGTGACGCTCAAGGATGTCAGCAGTGCGGCGTAGTAGGTTTGCACGCTCTTCAACTGAGGTTTGAGACCAACTTTCAAAAGCCGCATCAGCATTGGCAAGCACGCTTTGCATGTGTGCTTCATCGTGTAAAGGCACAGATCCAATCACTTGTTTGTGGTTCGCAGGGTTACGAACAGCAAGGTGACCTTCTGGTACTTGGCTTTCATCGATTAGGTGTTCGTTAAACCAGTTGTCTAGGCTTTCTTTAAACGGTGTTAAATCGTTGATGTCCGTAAGGTCTTTACCTTTTGAGTTTGGACGCTCATCGCCATAAAGCTCGATAGGTAGCTTAATCTGCGTATTGTAACGGTTACGTAGGCCTTGCAGTGTTTCTACAGGATCTGGAAGTAGTGACTCAACAGGCTTCGTAGTATCAACAATTGCGTTTACGAATGATGAGTTTGCACCGTTTTCAAGTAGACGGCGTACCAGATAAGCAAGTAGGTCTTCGTGCTGACCAACTGGTGCATACACACGACACTGAATTCCTTCGTTTTCAACGATTTGGTCGTAAAGTGATTCACCCATACCGTGTAGGCGTTGGAATTCGAACCCTTTGTTATCGCCTTTGGCCACTTCTAGAATGGTTGCTGCGGTGTAAGCATTATGCGTCGCAAATTGCGGGAATAGCACATCGCGTGCTTCAAGGAGCTTAATAGCACACGCTTTATAAGAAACGTCAGTCGTTGCTTTACGAGTGAACACAGGGAAGTGCTCAAGACCATCTTGTTGAGTGGTTTTGATTTCTGTATCCCAGTAAGCACCTTTAACTAGACGCACCATCAGTTTACGGCCTACGCGGCGAGCAAGTTCAGCTACCCATTCCACAACGAAAATGGCACGTTTTTGATATGCTTGTACTGCAAGACCAAAACCATTCCAGTCGCCAAGTGCGTCGTCTGAGAATACCGCTTCGATGACATCTAGTGAGATATCTAAACGATCCGCTTCTTCCGCATCAACCGTGAAACCGATATCGTATTCTTTCGCAGCAATCGCAAGTTCTTTTAGCTTAGGTACAAGCTCGTCCATCACGCGGTCGCGATGTGTGAATTCGTAGCGCGGGTGGATAGCAGAAAGCTTCACTGAAATACCTGGGCTCTTAATTGGGCCACGGCCTTTCGCTGCTTTACCGATCGCGTGGATAGCAGTCATATAGCTTTGGAAGTAACGATCTGCATCTTTCATCGTACGTGCGCCTTCACCTAGCATGTCGTACGAATATACATAACCTTTTTGTTCTTTATCAGCGGCGCGATCGATAGCATCTTGAATGGTTTCACCCATTACAAACTGCTTACCCATGATCTTCATTGCATAGTTAACGGATTTACGGATAACTGGCTCACCAAGACGACCAATTGTACGCTTTAGCACGCCAAATTGTTCTTCTTTATTCTTGTCTGAATAGTTAACCATTTTACCGGTAACGAGTAGACCCCAGCTTGAAGCGTTAACAAATAACGAGTCGCTGCTGCCTAAGTGTGAACTCCAGTCGCCTTTTGCGAGCTTGTCGCGGATCAGGCTTTCTTGTGTTGCTTTGTCTGGTACACGAAGTAAAGCTTCGGCCAAACACATTAGTACCACGCCTTCTTCGGTAGAAAGAGAGAATTCATTTAAAAGCGCGTCGACACCGTTTTGACCATCTTGATCTCTACGAATGTTCAATACCATTTGACGTGCACGTTCCCATGCTCGGCTTCGAGCTGTAACGCCTACCTCTGCTAAAGGTAAAATATGATCAATTACTGCATTCTCATCGATGCGGTAAAAATCACGGATCTTTTGTCGGATAGGACAGTTAGTTGTCAAATCGCCGTTATAAAGCATAAGCAACCCTCAAAAATTGGAGTCAAAAATACATGTAATTCGCGCCTGCCTATGGAATCACACACCTTAATGTGCAGATTACAAAACTACATCTGAACTGATGCCAAACTAAGCAACCAAAGGTTGAAAGTGTAGTTTAATTTGTATAGGAAGCCTCAATTACGACAAAATGATGCAGTCACATTGCTAACCATAACACACCCATTTGGGGGTTCAAATTTTAGCCAGAATGCATAATCTAAATGTTCGAACAAAGCCGCGTTAAAGACTGAAATAAGCCGCTTTGCCCTTTATCGTTAATTTCGCGGGCATTCTATCGAAAAGACAGCAGAATATGCTGTTTTATTTTTAAGGAATACGGTAAATTTGCGGGTAATCTCAAACCCTCACAAAATTTTATGCTGATATGACGACTTCCATTAAAACTCGGGTATTAGATCGCATCGATTTAGCAATCTTAGACGCGCTCCAGCGCAATGGCCGGATCTCTAATGTAAACTTGGCGAAAGAGGTAAACTTGAGTCCGAGTCCGTGTCTCGATCGAGTAAAAAAACTCGAGTCGGAGGGGTATATCGAAGGGTATACGGCAAGATTAAATGCCGCAAAACTTGGCCAGCATTTGGTTGCGCATGTGGAGATCACCTTAAAAAGCTCGACCGAAGCGGTATTTGAGGTGTTTAAACAGCATATTGTAAAAATCCCCAACGTCGTTTCTTGTGATATGGTAGCTGGTGGCTTTGATTACTTAGTTAAAATCCGAGTCCAGGATATGCGTCAGTATCGAGAGGTATTAGGTCAAATCGTTGAAATACCTGGAGTTGGTACAAATCATACTTATATGGTGATAGAGCACGTCAAAGAAGACATGGGTGTCGAAGTGCTGAACTATCAGTAGCTGTTCGCCTAATTTAAGGAATAATAGATGCAAAAAGTGGTACTTATCACCGGTGCGAGCCGTGGGATTGGTGCGGCAACGGCTCAACTGCTGGGACAACAAGGATTTACCGTTGTTATAAATTACAAGCAGAATGTGCAAGCCGCAGAAACGGTTGCTGATACCATCCTCAGTAATAATGGTAAAGCGCATTTGTTACAAGCAGATGTCACAGATGAAAAATCTGTAGAGGCAATGTTTGACAAGATAAAGACCGATATTGGCATAGTTACGCATCTGGTCAACAACGCGGGGGTGCTGAACACGCAGACTCGAGTTGAACATATGACTGCAGCGCGTATCAACAATATGCTTACTAATAATGTTACGCCGTATTTTATTTGCGCTCGCGAAGCAATTAAACACATGCGTTTAAGTGCCAATCCAGCACAGTGCGCCATGGTAAATGTATCGTCGGCAGCTTCTTATTTAGGTGGGGCTAATGAGTATGTTGACTATGCGGCTGCAAAGGGAGCAATAGACAGCTTCACTAAAGGTTTATCTCTGGAATTAGCCGCTGAGCAGATCCGCGTGAACTGCGTGAGACCGGGCTGTATTTATACTGATATCCACCGCGACGGTGGCGAACCAAACCGAGTTGATCGCCTAGCCGATTTTTTACCGCTGAAGCGAGGTGGAACCGCGATTGAGGTTGCCAATGCCATCGCTTGGCTTTTAAGTAACGAAGCAAGCTTTGTTACAGGAACTTTTATTGATTTAGCTGGAGGGAAATAGCAGTTTATGAAAAATAAAATTGTTTATGTCTCAGGAACATTTGATTTATTTCACAGTAATCATTTAAAAATGATTAGTTATGGCCGAGGTTTAGGAGACACGTTGATCGTTGGTGTAAGTACCGATGAACTTGTTTGTTCTTATAAAAAGCCACCGGCAGTGCCATTTGAAGAGCGTTTGGCGATTATCGAAGGGTTAAGAGACCCAGATCTTGCTATTCCACAACGTACTTTAGATCATCGTGAAACGGTGAAAAATCTAAATATTGATGTGTTCGTGATTGGCGATGATTGGAAGGGAAAATATGATTATCTGAAAGAGCTTGGAGTTCAGGTATTTTACTTTCCTTATGGTGCTGGGGTTAGCTCTAGTAACTTAAAGCAAAAAATCTACGATCAGTATAAAAAGCTGATTGAACAAAGCGACAACCATCCAATCCCAGAGCCACAGAAATGAAAGTGTTAATAACGGGCGGACAGGGCGGTCTTGCCGTTTATTTAAGCGATGAATTGAAGCGCTTGGGACATGAAGTGGAAGCACCATCGCGCGCGCAGCTTGATGTCTCTAAACCAGCTGAAGTTGAGCGTTTTTTTGACGACAAGTCTTATGACTGTGTAATCAATGCGGCAGGAACGCTTTACTCAAGTTTAGTGGCAGACTCAGACCCAAATCTCTGGATCCGTGACATCGAAGTGAACCTAATCGGTACTTATTTAATTTCTCGTGCTGCAATTAAAGCAAAAAAAGCGGTGCATTTGATCAATGTGGCGTCGACGGCGGCATTTAACAGTTACAAAGATTGGACGTCTTATTGTGCGGCGAAAGCGGGCGTGGTGACCTTATCTAAAGGCCTTCACAAAGATGGCTACAAAATAACGGTACTGTGTCCTGGGGCAATAGATACTAAGCTGCGCGATGGTCTTACTATCAATAATCCCAATGTGATGAGCATACCGCAAGGCGCTGCCCCAATCTTAGAGGCTGTAACTACACCGCAGCACATCGGTAAGCTGTTTTTTTATCGCCTGAATGAAAGTCGTAGCGAGTCGCTTGATTAGACTGGTTTGCTAATATTCATTGGCATAATGCGCTTGAGCTAGGTTCTCAATACGATTGCGCAAGGTCGGTGCAAGCAGTTTGTAATAGTATGTGGTGGCATGGAAGTCACCGCGTTCATCACTGACAAAATGAGGGATTTGCCCAGCAACTTTAAAGCCCAAACTCTGATATAGGATTTCTGCGTCCGAATCCGATTGTGTATCAAGGACGAGTAACGATATCTGCTGCCGTGTAGATTCTTGCTCTATGGCTTGCATCAGCTTTGTTGCCACGCCTTTTCGTCGGCTGTTTGGATGCACCAATAGTTTTTCCACTTCTGCCCGGTGCTGAGCATTATCTTTTGTTGCTGGTGAGAGTTGCACACAACCTGCCATTACGCCATTAAGTTCAGCGATAATAAGCGTCTTTTGCGACTTGATCACAGCATCGAATACCTGCCACCAGTAGTTTTGTATTGCTCTGCTAGAGGATGAGCGCAAAAAGCCGATAGAGGCGCCAAGATTAATACAGGCTTGCGTCAGTGCGCTGAGTTGTTTTACCCAAAGCTGACAATCTAAGCGATTGTATTTCAAGCTAGGCGCCTGAATAATGCGAAGCTGCATAGCGCTATTAGACAAATTGTTCATGCAGTTCCTTATTTATCCGAGCCAGACTTCGCTCAAGCCTTGCCTTTTCATGCATTAATTTTTGCCATCGAGTTTGCTGTTTCTCTTGGGAGCGTCGCAGTGCTTCGTAAAGTGCTCTCTGCGACACATGATAGGCTTTTGCAGCTTGTGATGGGGTGAGCATATCGTTCATTACTGCGTGTACTGCTGTGTCTAGTTTGCCAAGTGTCATTGTGTCTTCTCCTTAACATCTACTGGGTTTGTTGCTGTATCGTGCACAGGCCAGATACTCACATCCAAATGCCAAAGTAAGTACATCGTTTGATATAAAGTGTACATAATTACGCTCCTTTCTTTGTCGTGTTAGTTGATAAGGAAAAACTGTGCCAGAAATTAAAATTATTTAATATCAATAGGATGTGATTTTTGTTGGTCTGTAAGTACGTTCACATTGCACTGCTTTAGTGAGGTGAGTGCAGCATTTGCACCGAATTGAACAGAATTAGCGCGAGAGTGCTTAAAAGTTAATTTGGATCAAATTAAAGTGAATAAAGTAAATAAAATGTTTATTTTTAATATTTGGATAGTAGGCTTTGTGCGACTTTATTGAAGGAGCATTTTTTCATGTCTGAATTATCCAGAACCCAAGATATTACAGACCCTGAGGGGTTACAGTTCCAAATTCAAATCGACGACATTGCGGTTAACGCATGCGATGGTGAAACCGTGTTGTCTGTTTTGCTTGCGGCAAACTACAAGCAAATTATGGAAAGCGATCGAGAGGCCGTATCTGGTGCTTATTGTGGTATGGGGGTTTGTCACTGTTGTCAGGTAACAATAAACAAACAACATAAACAAAAGGCTTGCCAAACCTTAGTACAACCCAATATGCAGGTTGAAACCAAACAAAATCGTTTCAAGCAGGTCGGGGTATAGTGTGATGTCTAGTTGTCAAAAAGAAAAAATCGTTATTGTCGGTGCAGGGCCTGCTGGCGTTAGCTGTGCAGCTGAGCTGGCTAAATATGGCATTAGTAGCACCTTAGTTGACGAAGCACCAAAAATTGGTGGGGTGATCTATCGCGGGCCACTTCGACAAGCAAGTAAGCTTCCTCATTTAGATGAAAATCTTAAACGAGCGATGGCTGCACTAAAGGTACGCTACGAACATCATAAACAAGATATAACACTACAACTACAAACCAAAGTGCTTGGGCCTGAAGGCGAGAGCGGTTTGCTGTTGCAAACACAAAATCAGTTAACACAAATTGATTACACCAAGTTGGTTCTGGCAACTGGTTGTCATGAGCGCAGTGTGCCATTTGAAGGATGGCAGTTACCTGGTGTGATGTTAATGGGTGGGATGCAACTTCAGCTTAAAAGTGGGTTAGTTCGACCAGGGAAAAAAGTGGCTTTAGTCGGAACTGGACCATTATTGCCACTGGTTGCTTGCCAGTTACATAAATCTGGTGCACAAGTGGTTGGCGTATATGAAGCGAGTCGCTTTAGTGAACTGGCGAAAGAGACTGTGGCGCTGCTTAATAAACCTAAGCTTACGCTTTCGGGATTGAGTATGTTGGCGTATCTCAAAAAGCATAATATTCCATTCAAGTATGGCTATGGCATTGTGAAAGCAGAAGGCCAAGAAAAACTCTCCAGTGTTACCGTAGCGCCTTACGATGAGCATTGGCATGCGGACTTGTCAAAAGCGCAGCATTTAGCCGTGGATAGTCTAGGGGTCGGCTATGGTTTTGTTGCCCGCACCCAGCTTGCCATGCTACTTGGGGTTTCTCATCAGTACACCACCACGAATGGCTATGTGCCTTTATTAGATGACAATTTACGCAGTAGCTTAAATTCAATTTTTGTCTGTGGTGACACCAATGGTTTGCTAGGTGCCGAAGCGGCTATCATTGAAGGGAAAATGGCCGCAACCATGCTTGCCTATGAACAAGCCTGTTTAAGCGAAACGGCCTTCCACACGCGGATGCGCAAGCTCAAAACTAAGCGTAAGCAAGCACAGAAGTTTAGAGCCGGATTTGACCGCTTCTCGGCGCGCAGAGAGGGGCTACTAGCGTTAACCCAACCAGATACTGTGGTGTGTCGCTGCGAACAAGTAAAGCGCCAGCAACTCGATTTAGCATTACAACAAGGTGCAAAAGATTTATCTAGCGTGAAAATGAGAACCCGTATTGGCATGGGAGACTGCCAAGGGAAAATGTGTTCTAGCTATGCACTAGACCGACTGCACGCGGCAGGGCACTTAGATACACTCGGTGTGATAAGGCCAAGATTCCCACTTGACCCAATTCCATTTACTTTACTGGAGAAAAACCATGAAGCAGTATGATGTCATTATCGCAGGTGGCGGTGTAATTGGTGCTGCCTGTGCCTATTTTTTAAGCCGCGATACCAACCTAAAAATCGCGTTAGTGGATTTAAAAAAGCCGGGTAACGCGTCTCGTGCATCTGCGGGTGGATTATGGGCGATTGGTGAGTCGGTTGGTCTTGGCTGTGGTGTGATCTTCTTCAAAACCTTGTCTAAGCTCCAAAGTGAAGGAGATACCGAAGCTGCGGAAACATTGCGGCCGCATCAATTACCAGAATGCTTTTTTGAACTTGCGCTCAAATCAAACGAGTTATATCCAGCACTGCATGAAGAAATGCTGACCAGACACGATGTCGACTTTAAGTTTGAACGTACCGGTCTTAAATTCATTATGTACAATCGCGATGATGAAATATATGCAGATAGCATAGTGTCAGGGATCCCTAATTTGTCTTCGCAGATCCGTTGGCTAGACCAACAGCAATTACGTGCAGAGGAGCCTTACATCACTCCTGATGCGATTGGTGCAATAGATTTTATTTGCGACCATCAGGTAAACCCATACCGATTAGTTGATGCGTATACCGAAGGAGCACGCCAAAATGGTGTTGAGTTATTTCTGAATACCGAAGTGCTAGAGGTACTGCGTGAAGGCAATAAGGTGATAGGCGTGAGGACGCAAGATAAAAGCCTGCATTGTGAGACCTTGATTAATGCCGCTGGTGCTTGGGCGGATGACATTTACCATCAGGCGACAGGTAAACACATGCCAGTTTACCCGGTTAAGGGTCAAATAGTGTTGTCCGAGCGCATGCCTAAAGTATTAAATGGTTGTATCAGTACCAGTGATTGCTACATTGCACAAAAGGACAATGGCGAGATTTTAATTGGCTCATCAACGGAGGAAAAAGGTTTCGACACCACCAATAGTCTAGATAAAATAACCGAGTTGTCACAAGGTGCTATGAAGTGTTTGCCGGTGCTAAAAGAGTCGAGTATTAAACGTTGTTGGGCAGGGCTTAGACCCGGTACACCGGATGAGCTGCCAATTTTGGGCCCCGTTGATGGCGTGGAGGGTTACATTAATGCGTGTGGGCACTTTAGGACGGGGATTTTAATGTCGGCCATTACTGGCACGCTTATTACTGAACTCATGACAGGCAAACCTACCTCTGTTGATTTAGCTCCATTTCGCGTTGAAAGGTTCGAATAAGCGTTTGATTCTGTTGTCTTAATGGGATATATCTAGTCGCTGATGAATATTCCATTAAGGCAAAATAGACGGTGCAATTACGCAAGCCTAAAAAACTAAACCGAGGTGATACCCTTGCGATTGTATCACCTAGCTGGGGTGGCCCAGGTACATTTCCTCACATCTTTGAGCAAGGGTTAGCAAACCTGCGTTCGCTTGGTTTTAATATTGTTGAAATGCCGTCGGCTCGAACGGCTGCGGATGTGCTCTTTTCACAGCCACAATTACGTGCAAAAGATATTAATGATGCCTTTGCCGACCCGAATATAGCCGGGATAATTTCTTCTATTGGTGGTTCAGATTCCGCGCGGATCCTATCTTATTTAGATAAATCCGTTATCTTGAATAACCCTAAGTTTATGATGGGCTATTCTGACTTTTCCACGCTCACCACACTGCTGAACCAGTGGGGATTAGTCACCTTTAACGGCCCATCGATCATGGCCGGTTTCTCCCAGTACCACAATGCTAGTGCTGAGTATCAAGCCTATTTAGCGCAGGCGCTACTAGGTGAAGTCCAATACCCAATATTCAACGCTTATTCTCATGGCTATCCGGAGTGGGCAATACCAGAAAACGTCGGTAAGCTGCATCCCGCTATTGCGACAAATGGTCCAAAAGTACTGCAAGGTACAGGGCAAGTGGAAGGGCGGCTATTTGGCGGCTGTTTTGAAGTGATGGAGATGCTAAAAGGCACTGAATACTGGCCATCGCCGTCATTTTGGCAAGACAAATTGCTATTTTTAGAAACCTCTGAGGATAAACCCAGTCAAGACTATATTCGTTTTTGGTTACGTAACTATGGGGTGATGGGGGTGTTTGAAAAAATATCCGGCTTAATGATTGGCCGTGCGCGGGATTACAGCGAGCGCGAGATGGCTGCGCTTGATGAGGTGATTTTATCGGTTGTACGTGATGAGTTTGGCTGTGACAGTTTACCCGTAATAACTCGGCTTGACTTTGGCCATACTGATCCGCAGTGGATTTTGCCGTTAGGAATACAGCACCGCTTGGATTTGGATAACTTCAGTCTAGTTGCGATAGAGCCGGTATTTGATTTGTTGTAGTGGTGTGATGCTGGGGCGACGTTTTCTTGGTTCGCTCGATCGCGTCGTTTCAAAAGAATGAACGAGAAGCGCATGGATGCGCTTTGATATTAAACATGGAGGTTTATTTTGCTAACAGCTGATAGCTCGAAATTTATCGTAAAGTCAGCTTGTCCTCCTGACTGGCTTCGACGCCCATCCATGGGCTACGACATACTTTTCTTTGATGCCCAAAGAAAAGTATGCAAAAGAAAGGGCACTCCCAACATCACACTGACTCCTCAAGCAAATTGCCAATATGAACGTCACCGCCGTGTAAGGGCCATCCTTGACCCTGTCACAGCTTTTCACGCATCCATGCGTTGAAATGACTCATTGGCAATTTACTTTCGGGTGTGATTAGGGAGGAAAACGGTGCTGATAGTTTTGTTTGGTGCTTGCAGGCAAATTTGCTGCTTTGAGAGAAAAACTAGAGCTCGCAGTCAAAACTAATCCCCCCTCCATCACACCCGAAAAGCATAAGCTGATATACAATGTGCCGACAGGATGTCGGCCAAGTCTTGTCTGGCATAGGGATGTGCCTTACAAGGCGGTTGCGATACCAATTGTATTAGGTAAATGAGCAATTTGAAGCGGAGAAATAGCTTTAGTAGCCAGGCAAAAATTTTGCTATTTAGTTGTTCTAAATGAGAAATTTTTAACGACGCTAATATGGTATTTCACCCTTCAAATTGATTGGAGACTTAGTGCAATTGGTATTATATATCGGCTTAGGGTTTGAGGATTAAGTGTGATGCTGGGGCGACGTTTTCTTGGTTCGCTCGATCGCGTCGTTTCAAAAGAATGAACGAGAAGCGCATGGATGCGCTTTGATATTAGCCAAGGAGGGTATGTTTGATTATGACTGCTTTGTAAAATCAAGTAGTTAACCTGCTTAATTGCTCTGGCTAGCGGCCTCTGCATGCGTAAAAAATATAATTGCTTATTAAGCCAAATTTAGGTGTAATGAATACATAATAAGCGCTGAGCAATGCAGGGAAAGCTTACATATGATTACACTAACTAGGAAAGTGAGTGCCTCCAAAAAGTCTATTTTTTTTAAGTAAGTCATAGTATAAACAACACCAACTCTGCCATACCGAGCAGGTAGCGGCTCAGTCCAACATGCGATTATGCAACACAAACTGCGTGTTGCATAAATACTAAAATGTTAGCTTTCATCGACCATCTATCTATCAAGGAATCAGGTAATAAATGTTTATAAAAATAGTTAAGACGTTTTTGATCGCACTGTCTTGCATAATCACACTAGGAGTTGTTAACGCATATATGTTCGTTCCTGACCTTCAGCGACATGGCGAGATCGTGGCCTATCGAGGAGGCGGAAGTGCAGTTAACTATGAAAAATTAAAAAAAACTGGCTGTACCTCCCTTTCAATAGAAGCATCAAACACCAATTCAGTTGAGAACACACTAGAAGCTGTGGCTTCTTCCGTTGCAGCAGGGGCTAACGTAATTCATTTAAATGTTCACAGAACGCGTGATGACCAACTGGTTGTTTTTCATGACTGGACGTTAGATTGTGCTACAAACGGGTCTGGGCCAGTACATAAAACATCGTTTGAGCAGTTGAAAAATCTTGATGCAGGATATGGATATACGTTTGATGATGGTGCGACTTTCCCATTTAGAGGAAAAGGTTTTAGGATTTCCAAGTTAGAGGCGTTTTACGAACGGTATCCAAAGCATGAGTTTTGGCTAAACCTAAAGGATAACGACATACGTTCATTCGAAACTCTATATGAGTATCTAGCTGGAAAAAAATCTAACCATATTGTAATTACCTCTTCAAAAGGTATGGAGTGGTTTCGAAACAAGGATTTATCTTTACGGTTAGCAAGCGTTGGTAGTGTAAAGAGTTGCGGAATAAATTATCTTTTAGTTGGATGGGCTGGACTAGTTCCTGAGTCCTGTAGGAACACCATTCTTTTTATACCACCCTCAATGACAAAGTATTTTTGGGGCTATCCTAAACGCCTCGCATCAAGATTGCAGAGCTATGGTTCGGATGTTTATCTTTGGTCTCGACATGAATCGATCACCCAATCCTACGATGACGTTGTCGCATCGGGTATTGGAGTTATCACTAGTGATCTTGATTTTATTCGTGCAACACAAGCTAGCAAACGCGTCAATCAGGACGCTCGCTAACTCGCGCACGCGAGCAGTATAAATACTTTCAGACACTGTGCGTAAATACATTAGGGAATAAATATGTCTTCGATTTATCAACGTTTTTTCTTGAGCAAGCTAACTTTAGCGATATTAATAATATTTAGTATTTATATATTGTTGCGTACTATTGCGTTTTTTGTTCATCAGCCAATTCCTCTTTCAGGCGACTATTTCTCATTTGAAGGCAAACAAGTGAGGTATGTCTGTAAAGGTAGCGGAAATCCCTATGTTTTTTTTGAATCTGGTTATGGCGATGACTCGGAACAGGTTTGGTCATCAATTTCTGAGCAATTACCACAGACATTCACGTCATGTTATTACGACCGATTAGGTCATGGCGGCAGTGACGACATTCCAACTGATTTTACGACGAAACAAAAGGCTCAACTTCAAGCATCTCTTATTCAACATGTTGCTGGTGACAACTCGGTCATTATAGTTGCGCGGTCATACGGCGGAATTATCGCAAGACACACTGCCGCAATAACCAACAGTAATTTGGCTGCGCTAATATTGTTAGATTCAGCGCACGAGAATCAACATGAAATATTACGCGGAACCTTCTCTCCCATCGCGACACATGTGCAAATTTGGCATTACGCTGATCCGATTCTGGGGATATCAGATATCAAGAATCTCTTTAAGAAATATGATTCTTCGTTGGCGCAACGACTAGACCAGTACTATTCCAGTTTTCGATACGCGCAAGTGATGTCAGCTTACCGAAACGAAGGCGGCTTCTTCACACCCTTAGAAGATTTCAATTATGACTTTGGTAATTTAAGAATGGTGGTAATGAGTCATGACAGAGAAGCCTACAAAACGGCACCTCGCTTCTACAACGTCGGAGATAAGTGGGCTGAAATGCAAAAAAGTATCGCTCAGCTTTCTCGCAATTCAGAACATATTGTTGTTAAAGGCGCTACTCATAACATTCCAGACGATGCGCCTGACGTGGTTATAAGTAAGATTATTGAAACTGTCGATATTATGTCTAAGCAACCGAGCTTAAGTAGTCGATTCTGAATATTGGCGTTTTGATGTTCTGAGACAAAAAATAAGGACAAAAATAAGGGTAAATAAGTCACACCCATCACTATTAACATCCAAGCTGAGGAAGTGAAGTAAACACTTAATGCGATGTTTCCATCGCTCGCTATTGGAGCATATACGACCGTTAGATTTAACTAAGTTCTACCAATCAAATCTAACAGAGCAAGTTAAGGCTTACTCACATTAGCTCTTGCCCAAATTAGCATAAAAAAACCAGCGTACTGACGCTGGTTTTTTGGGTTACTTTTTCTTTTTAACCTTGGCGGCTTTCTTTTTCGCCTTGATTTTAACCGGATCTTTTTTCTTCTTCGGTGCTTTCGCTTCTTTATGTTTAGGTTCTAAGCCTTTAATTACACGGCGCTTAAGTTTTTGGTCGGTGTACCGCTCAACCTTTCCTAAAATTTCGACATCGTGGGCTTCAACCAAGGAAACCGCGGTGCCTTTTTTACCAGCACGGCCTGTACGACCGATGCGGTGTACATAAATATCTGCGGTGCGTGGCATATCAAAGTTAAATACGTGGCTGATATCCGCAACATCGATACCACGGGCTGCAACATCTGTTGCCACTAAGATATTCGTCTTACCACTGTGAAAACTTGCCATTGCAGCCATGCGTTTGTCTTGTGGCATTTCACCACGCAGCCAAGTGGTTTTAATGCCTTTGGCAAATAGCTCGCCAACGAGTGTTTCTAGGCGTTCACGCGTTTTTACGAAGATAACCGCTTTGGTTACTTCTTCGTCATCAAGCAGTTGTGCGAGCAAATTGACTTTGTGCTCGTAGTTATCTGCAAGATGAACCCACTGATGAATTTTACCTTTTTCTTTACGTGATGGCGTGGCTTCAAGTAGTGCTGGGTCTTGTAATATACGTTCAGCAAACTTCTCAACGCTTTCGCCCTCAAGGGTTGCAGAGAACAAAAAGCACTGACGACGGTTAACCGCTTCAGAGCAAATACGTAGCATTTCTTTTCGAAAGCCCATGTCTAGCATGCGATCCGCTTCATCTAAGATCAGTAGCTCAACGTTTTCTGCGTGGAAGTTCTCGGTTTCAAGATATTCCATCAAACGACCTGGGGTTGCGATGAGGATATCATTGTTCTTTTCGAAGATTTCTTTGTGACTACCGTAATTAATACCGCCAGTTACCACGCCTATTTTAAGGTTAACACCTGCGGCAAGGAGTTCACATTGCTCGTGTATTTGATAGGCAAGTTCACGCGTTGGCGTCATGATAAGTACGCGGGCAAAGCCTGGCTCTTTGCGAGGAAAATCAAGCAAATACTGAATCGCAGGGATCAAGAATGCAGCGGTTTTACCCGTACCGGTTGGTGCGCTGGCGAGAATATCTCGGCCAATTAGCGCTTCAGGAATAGCCATCTGTTGAATGCTGGTGGGAGTATCGAAACCCATTTTTTTAATCGCACTAATCAGCTTGCTGTCTAAATCAAATTCAGTAAATTGCATATTGCATCACAAATAAAGGACAATAGCGGAATTATACGTTGCTATTGCATTTTCTCAAAGGTATAGGATGTCTCAGTTTGCATTTAAACAGTTTTCGGTGACCCAGCATCATGCGGCAATGAAGGTTTCGACGGATGGTATTTTGCTTGGCGCATGGGTTCCACTCGCTGAAGCCAAGCGGATTGTTGATGTCGGAACGGGAACTGGGCTTATCGCATTGATGTGTAAACAGCGAAGTCCAATGAGCACAGTCCATGCGGTTGAGCTTGATGACGATGCGTTAAAGGATGCAGAGTCTAATATCAAGCACAGCCCGTGGCCTGATATTGAGCTACATCGCTGTGCAATACAAGAGTTTGATAGCGAGCTGCGCTTTGACCTCATGGTATCAAACCCACCTTACTTCAACGCGAGTTTGAAAGGAGAAAATCAAGCGAGAAATAGAGCGAGACACACGGACAGCCTAAGTTTTGATGCGTTGCTTGATGCCTTCGAAAAGTTTACGACGGATGCTGGGCAACTTGCAGTAATTTTACCCTATCAAGAGAGTTTGCTCTTTTGTCAGCTTGCCAAAGCGCGAAATTGGTTTCTTGTTTCAAGCTGTGCGATTAAAACCACCCCGAGTAAATCTTACTCTCGCAGATTGCTACTGATAGGCAAACAAAGCATAGCACAACCAAGTCATGAGCAATCGTTGGTGATATACGATGTAGATAACCAATATACGAATGATTTTGTTTCTTTATGTCATGAGTTTTACCTAAAAATGTGATGGATATTTTTTGCTCGTATCGTGATTTATCTTCTACACTTTAGCTGAGAAATGGTCAGAATCATCGTGTCAAAAGTGCAGTCTGATTTACGTGTACTTAGCTGGTTTAATTCGCTTGTGTAGGTGTTCATGAAAAAAGCCGAGATCCCAAATAACGAAGAAAATCGTCTCAAAGCGCTGCGCGAATATAAGGTATTGGATACAGCTGCAGAAGCAAATCTTGATGAAATTACGCAGTTGGTGTCAGAGATCTGTGAAACGCCTATCGCGCTTATTAGCTTGATAGACACAAATCGCCAATGGTTTAAGTCTAAAGTGGGGCTGGAGGTGGATGAAACCCATCGAGATATCTCCTTTTGTTCTCATGCTATTTTGCAAGAAGATGTATTTGAGGTGCAAGATGCCCTAGAAGATGAACGCTTTTTTGACAATCCACTGGTTACTGGTGGCCCGAAAATCCGCCATTATTCCGGTGCACCGCTGATTAGCTCTGGCGGTTATAAGGTAGGCACTATTTGTGCTATCAGTGATAAGCCCAAAAAACTCACCGATTTGCAAAGGAAAACACTCGTCACCTTGGGTCGTCAGGTAATTCGGCAACTTGAACTGCGCAGAGAAGTAAACGTACTTAAGCTGCTCAATGATTCCAAAGACAATTTTTTATCTGATATCAGCCATGAATTACACACCCAACTTAATGCCATCATTGGTTTTAATGATGTGGTACTCAACTCAGCTGAAGCTGAAGGGTTTTCTGAATCTACGACGAGCTACCTGCAAAATATAGAAACAGGGGGGAGTAAACTGCTTACTGTCATTGATTCCGTATTAGAGCTTGAGCTTATTGAAGGTGAAAAAGTTCAGTTTGAACCTATTCTTTGTTCATTATCCGATCTACTAAAGCAGTCAGTTGCTCGCTTTGCTACTGAGGCAAAACAACATGATATTACGATTACGCACTCTATTGCTGGCGTCTATAAAGGTGAGGCTTTGATGCTCGATAAGGATAAAGTGTCGCGCGTCATAGAGACTTTACTCGACACTGCAATTCAGAGCAGCGAGGCTGGGCAAGAAGTGGTACTCAGAGCATATGTCATTGGTAATGAAATACAGTTTATTGTAAAAGACAGTGGTAAAGGCCTTTCAGCGCTTGAGCAAAGTAATCTATTTGACCGCTTTAGCATGTTTGAGGGCAGAGGAAACTTAGGGGTTGGATTAAGCCTATGTGTGACTAAAGCACTTATTGATATTATGGGGGGGCGGATCAGCGTTTCCAGCCAAGAGGGTGAAGGGACTGAGGTGGTGTTTATTATTCCATGCAAAAGCGAAAGTGGAGTAAAAGTCGCTTCGCCACCAAAAACAGAGCATATCGCCATTTTCTATCATCAGATTGGTGTAATAGAAGACAATCCGCTTAATCAGCTACTGATCACTGCGATACTCGACAAACTTAGTTGTAGCTATGATATTTTCGAATCTGCTGAAGCCTATTTTGAAGTGGCAAAAGAAAAACACTTTGACATCATTTTTATGGATGTGAATCTTCCGGGTATGAGTGGTACAGAGGCCGCACATTTAATCAAACAAGAAAATTCAAGGTTACCGATTTTGGCGATAACCGCTGATATTTTCTTAACTCAAGCTCAAAATGAAGTTTTTGATAATGTGATCCATAAGCCGTATAAGCTATCACAAATTGAGGCCGCATTGAGTCAGTTTTACAGATGATATTAGGGATGGGCGTTAACACTTTGGATTAGTGCTAACGCTTACTGCGCTAAACATCTAATTCGGCGTATTCCGTCATGATTTGCTCTATCCAAGTCGCGATACGCTCGTCGCTTTTGTCGTATTGACTGTCTTCATCTAGTGCCAGACCAACAAACTGACTTTTATCTTCGGTCAGTGCTTTTGACGCTTCAAATTCATAGTCGTCTGAATTTGGCCAGTAGCCTAAAAAGGTGACGCCTTGAGGGGCAATTTTTTCATGTAGCATGCCTAGTGCATCTTGAAACCATTCACCATAACCTTGTTGGTCACCCATGCCGAATAGCGCTATGACTTTGTTGCTCAGATCAACGCCGTCGATATCGTCCCAGTGAGATTCCCAGTCTTCTTGAAGTTCGCCGAAGTCCCATGTTGAGATACCAAAAATGAGGAAGTCAAACTGCTCAGCTTGTTTTAGCGGCTCGTCCTTAATATTAAATAAGGTAATTGTGTCTTTGCCGATGATTTCCTGAATCTTTTCTGCGGCCATTTCTGTGTAACATGTTGTCGAGCCGTAAAATAACCCAATTTGCATTGTATTTATCACTTTCAATTTGACTGGTATTATAGGTGGCAAGTCTACATCATGACGTTAATAATTAATACAGGTACTCTGTGAGCGAACACCAAGCAACTACCCATACACTGTCTGATCTGCAATATATAGAAGCCTTTTTAGATGCGCTATTTTTAGAGCAAGGGCTCAGTGAAAATACCATTGCAGCCTATCGCAGCGACCTTGAAAAGTTTCTCTTATTTATAAAAGCAGAAACCTCGGTGTCTTCTTTACTGGCAATCACAAGCCAAGACGTCGAGGCTTATTTGGCACACAGAATAGACAAGGGCTTAAAAGCAAAGAGTAACGCGCGAGCCATCAGTGCATTAAAGAGATTTTATTTATATTGGTTGCGAGAAAAACAAATCGCGCAGTCTCCACTGGATACTATTGCGCAACCTAAAACAACACCGTCGCTGCCAAAAACCTTGTCAGAGCAAGAAGTTGAGGCCTTGTTAAATGCTCCTGATTGTGACGACCCGATGGGACTGAGAGATAAGGCAATGCTCGAGCTCTTGTATGCCACGGGGTTGCGCGTGACTGAGTTAGTCGGGCTAAGAATGGAGCAAGTCAACATGAGACAAGCTGTTGTACTTGTGCGTGGTAAGGGAGGCAAGGAGCGCTTAGTGCCTATGGGTGAAGAAGCATTGCATTGGATCGAACAATTTCTCAAAAAAGGGCGGGGCTTAATGATCAAGCATGCTACCGATTTTGTCTTTCCATCCAAGCGAGGCATAGGTATGACGCGACAAACTTTTTGGCATCGCATAAAACACTATGCTATTTTGGCAGACGTTAAGTCGCCGTTATCGCCACATACGCTACGTCATGCTTTTGCAACACATTTATTGAATCATGGCGCTGACTTGCGAGTTGTGCAAATGATGCTTGGCCATAGCGACTTGTCGACGACTCAAATTTATACACATGTTGCCAGTGAACGTTTAAAAACATTGCACCAGCAGCATCACCCAAGAGCTTAATTTTTGTTGCTTGGGAATTATTTATGGTTACTCCGGTCTTAGTGAGTAGCACAAAGGGGCGCGTGAACCCCTCAAATAACAGGTTTAGAGAGAACATAATGAAAAAACTAATAGTTGCCGCTTCACTGGCATTGAGCTTTGGCGCTTTCGCTGAGCAAGTTGAGGGTCCTGTCGCACCAACAGCACAAGTAGACCCAATTACAACGCAATTTAGCGGATTAGGTATAACGGTTAAGCAAATCAAAGATAGTCCGCTTGCGGGCTTAAAAACAGTGATCACAGATAAAGGGGTACTGTATTCAAGTGCCGATGGTAAATACCTAATTCAGGGCACTATGATTGATCTTGATAACCGCCGTAATATCACCGAAGACGCGTTGAGTGATGTGCGCCAAAAAGGTATTGCTGAATACGAAGACTCAATGATCGTCTACAAAGCGGAAAATGAAAAGCATCAAATCACGGTATTCACAGACATTACTTGTGGCTACTGCCGCAAACTTCACCGTGAACTAGAAGATTACTTGGCAGCTGGTATTACCGTGAAATACCTAGCTTTCCCACGTGGTGGTTTGCGTGGTTCAGGCTATGAAGATTTGAAAAATGTATGGTGTGCAAAAGATGCCGCAGCTGCACTTACTGAGGCGAAAGCTGGTGGTGAAGTGAAGCCAGTTGAAAACTGCCAAGCGCCAGTAGCCGAGCACTATCAACTTGGGCAAAGCTTTGGCATTTCAGGAACACCAGCGATCATTCTTGAAGATGGTTCTATGATCCCAGGTTATCAACCTGCAGCAGCTATCGCACAAATGCTAGATGCAAATAGCCCTAAGTCATAATGACTCACGCTTAGCGATGGAGTTCGCGTTGAGAACTCGATAAGATAGCAAGATAAAGAATATAAAAGGCCATTTTGGCCTTTTTTGTTTTGTGAAAAAGTATGCATACAGAAATTAAACCAAGAGAGCGGGTTGATGACAGCCATTTACCGGCTTCACTACATCCCGTGATCAAACAGCTTTATGCTGCCAGAGGGGTTAAATCGGTCGTTGAACTCGATAATAGCGCCGCAACCTTACACGATTTTAAATTATTTAAAGACATCGAGCTTGCAAGCCAAATTCTGGCTGAAGCACTTTCTTTGCAACAACAAGTGTTGATTGTTGGTGACTTTGACGCCGATGGCGCAACGAGCACCGCCGTGTTAATGGAGGGGTTGCCTCAGTTTGGTTTTCAGCGTGTGGATTACCTCGTGCCGGATAGATTTAGCTTGGGGTACGGCCTAAGTCCAGCATTGGCCGAGCAAATCGTTGCCATAAAACCTGATTTGGTGATCACCGTAGATAACGGTATTTCCTGTATTCGCGGTGTCGAAATCGTGAAGCAGGCGGGTATTAAAGTGATTGTTACCGATCACCATTTACAAGGTGATGAGTTGCCGATTGCCGATGCGATTGTTAATCCAAATCGTCTTGACTGCGATTTCCCATCTAAGTCTATCGCGGGCGTTGGGGTTGCCTTTTATCTGCTGATAGCACTAAGGCATTACTTAAGAGCGCAAAACTATTTTGTGGAACAAAACGTCGCGATGCCAAATTTGGCGACATTATTAGATATTGTTGCCCTAGGAACCGTGGCTGACGTTGTGGCTCTAGACGCGAATAACCGCACTTTGGTACACCAAGGGCTCGCCCGGATCCGCAGTGGTCAAACGCGACCAGGGATCCAAGCACTTATCGAAGTTTCTAACCGTAATAATGCAAGATTAAGCGCCAGTGATTTTGGCTTTGCGTTAGCGCCAAGACTCAATGCCGCGGGTCGTCTTGACGATATGAGTTTAGGTATTGCTTGCTTGTTATCGAAAGACATTACTCAAGCTCGTCGTATTGCGTCAGAGCTCGATAGTCTAAATATAGAACGACGCGAGATTGAGCAAAGTATGCAGCAAGAGGCGCAAGCGGTATTGGAGCGTTTGGTACTTAAAAGCCAAGAAGTACCAGATGCCTTGTGTTTGTATCAAGATGATTGGCATCAAGGTGTGATAGGCATTCTAGCGGGACGCTTAAAAGAAAAGTATCACCGCCCGTGTATTATTTTTGCACAAGGCGACAACGGCGAGATCAAGGGTTCATGTCGTTCTATTGAAGGTCTACACATGCGCGACCTGCTGGAGTCAATCAATACCCAGCATCCAGAGTTAATTGTAAAATTCGGTGGCCATGCGATGGCAGCAGGACTGACCATTTTAGAGTCTGAATTTGCGCGGTTTAAACAGGTATTCGAACAAAATGTCAGTGCGACGCTGAGCGAAGAAGCAAAGCAAAGCATTCTCTTGACGGACGGTGAACTGCCGGGCGATTGCTTCACCATGGATTTTGCTTTTGAACTACAGCAGGCAGGTCCGTGGGGGCAGCAATTTAGTGAGCCGGTATTTCAGGATGTATTTGAGTTGGTGCAGCAACGTATTGTTGGCGACAAACATCTAAAACTTGTGCTTAAGCATCGTTCAGGCCGATTGGTTGATGCGATAGCATTTAACGTTGACGTTCGGGCTTGGCCAAATCTCCAGGCAACCCATGCTTTATTTGCTTATCAATTAGATATTAATGAGTTTCGTGGTAAATATAATTTGCAGCTCATTGTGCGTGAACTTCAGGCGCAACCGAATTAATAGAGATGTGCGTACTGAGTTTGTTAAAAAACTCCCAAAATTCTCACTTTAAGGGATGCTAAGCGCGGTTATTATTTGATACTATTGGTCGCTTAAATCTATGGTCTGACCCGTTTTCAGACCTGTTTGTGTGAATTCACAAACCGACAAATTTAGTTCTGGAGTAATGGTAAATGTTTGAAGTGAATCCTGTGATTAACCAAATCAAGGAAATTCGCGAACGTACAGAGCTTCTTAGGGGGTATCTTTGACTACGCTCTAAAGCAAGAGCGT
Source organism: Pseudoalteromonas sp. CO348 (assembly GCF_004208845.1). Classification (NCBI taxonomy): domain Bacteria; kingdom Pseudomonadati; phylum Pseudomonadota; class Gammaproteobacteria; order Alteromonadales; family Pseudoalteromonadaceae; genus Pseudoalteromonas; species Pseudoalteromonas sp. CO348. The sequence goes on from NZ_SGPI01000010.1 coordinate 207,869, forward strand.
TTAGAAGAAGTTAATGCCGAATTAGAAGATCCCGCTGTATGGAATGAGCCGGAAAGAGCCCAAGCACTGGGCAAAGAAAAATCGAATTTAGAAGTGATTGTTGAAACCATCGACAATCTCGTGTCTGGTGCCGATGATGCAGAAGGTTTGGTTGAGCTTGCCGTAGAAGCCGAAGATGAAGAAACCTTCACTGAAGCAGAGCAAGAGGTCAACGGCCTTGTTGAGCAGCTGGAAAAACTAGAGTTTCGTCGTATGTTCTCAGGCGAGCAAGATGCCAACGATGCGTACATCGACTTACAGTCAGGCTCTGGCGGTACTGAAGCCCAAGACTGGTGTAACATGTTGCTGCGTATGTACTTGCGCTGGGCTGAAGCGAAAGGTTTTAAAGCCGAAATCGTTGAAGCGACCGATGGCGATGTTGCTGGTATTAAGGGCGCGACAGTTAAAGTCACGGGCGAATATGCTTACGGTTGGCTTCGTACAGAAACGGGCGTACACCGCTTAGTACGTAAGAGTCCTTTTGATTCAGGCGGCCGTCGTCATACTTCGTTTGCTTCTGTATTCGTTTACCCAGAAATTGACGACAATATCGAAATCGATATTAATCCTGCAGATCTTCGTATCGATGTATATCGTGCATCGGGCGCAGGTGGTCAGCACGTTAACCGTACAGAATCAGCGGTACGTATTACGCACTTACCAACCAATACGGTAGTGCAGTGTCAGAATGACCGTTCGCAGCACAAGAACAAAGATCAAGCGATGAAGCAGTTAAAGGCGAAATTGTTTGAACTTGAACTGCAAAAGCAAAACGCTGAAAAGCAAGCCCAAGAAGATGCAAAATCTGACATCGGCTGGGGCAGCCAAATCCGTTCATACGTGCTAGATGATTCACGTATTAAAGATTTGCGTACAGGTATTGAAAATCGCAATACCCAAGCCGTACTAGACGGCGATTTAGACAAATTTATCGAAGCAAGCCTGAAATCAGGCCTTTAATCCACAAGCTAAACTAAGAGCTAAACAATGACAGATCACAATCAAGACGAAAATAAACTTATTGCTGAGCGTCGTGGCAAGCTAGATGCGATCCGGGAAAATTGCCCTGCGAATGGCCACCCGAACTCATTCCGCCGCGAAGACTACACACAAGATCTACAAGCTAAGTTTGGTGATAAATCGAAGGAAGAGCTAGTAGAACTTGATCATCATGTTTCTGTTGCGGGTCGTTTGCTTGCGAAACGTGGTCCTTTCTTAGTGTTGCAAGACATGAAAGGTCGTATTCAGGCTTATGCTTCAAAAGACGTACAAAAAGACCTAAAAGAGAAGTATGGTCAATTAGATATCGGCGATATCGTTGGTGTTAAAGGTCCGCTTCATAAATCTGGTAAAGGTGACTTATATGTCGACATGGTTGAGTATGAACTACTGACTAAGTCGCTACGTCCACTACCTGAAAAGTTCCACGGTCTGACTGATCAAGAAGCAAAATACCGTCAGCGTTATGTTGATTTGATCACTAACATGGATACGCGTGAAACATTCCGTATTCGTTCAAAAGTGATTGAAGGTATTCGCCGTTTCTTAGCTGAACGTGACTTTATGGAAGTGGAAACGCCGATGCTACAGGTTATTCCAGGCGGTGCGTCTGCACGTCCATTTGTAACGCATCACAATGCACTAGATATTGATATGTATCTACGTATCGCGCCTGAGCTATATCTTAAGCGTCTAGTGGTTGGTGGTTTTGATCGTGTATTCGAAATCAACCGTAACTTCCGTAACGAAGGTTTATCTACGCGTCATAATCCTGAATTCACTATGATTGAGTTCTATCAAGCATACGCGGATTACAATGATTTGATGAACTTGACTGAAGACATGTTACGCACCGTGGCACAAGACGTGTTAGGCACTACTACGGTTGTTAATACTGTGAAGAATGCTGAAGGCGAAGTGACAGAGACGATTGAGTATGACTTTGGCAGTGCGTTCCAGCGTTTGTCTATGGCTGATGCTATTTTACAATACGGCCCAGATGCTGAAGCACAAGCTGAAATCTTTAAAGATCCAGAAAACCACTTTGAAGCACTAAAAGCATACGCTAAGAAAGTTCACGTTAAGATCCCTGAAAACTGTGTATGGGGCCCAGGTAAGTTCCTATGTGAAATATTCGAAGAAGTCGCTGAGCACAGACTTATCCAACCGACATTCATCACTGAATATCCTTGGGAAGTGTCTCCGCTGGCGCGTCGTAACGATGAAAATCCATTTATCACAGACCGCTTCGAGTTCTTCGTGGGTGGCCGTGAGCTTGCAAATGGTTTCTCTGAGCTTAATGACGCTGAAGACCAAGCTGCACGCTTTGCGCGTCAAGTGGAAGAAAAAGATGCAGGTGACGATGAAGCAATGCACTACGATGCGGATTATATTCGTGCGCTAGAGCATGGTTTACCACCAACAGCAGGTGAGGGGATTGGTATCGATCGCCTTGTGATGTTATTCACAGACTCACCGACTATTAAAGACGTTATCTTGTTCCCACACATGCGTCCTGAAGTACAAGCTGAACAGTAAGTATTTTCACGTAATCTGAAAATACATGTAGAAAAGCGCCTTATGGCGCTTTTCTGTTAATTGCGTAAGATAAATCTCACAGTATTTTTAAATACATAGTTTTATTATGTAGTTATTGCCAACTCCTATTCATAATAAAAGTTGTTTCTCTTTTGAAACTAGATTATCCCAATTTCCTAACTAGTCTTTTTCAAGTTCTAATGCTGCGTTAAAAATAACAAATAGGGAATCCGATAAGATGAGCAATAATGAGTTTGAAAATGTCGATGAGCACGAGCAAGCGAGAATTTTATATTATCGGGCTTGTATCGCTGAGTTTCAGCAGCTTGGTTATCAAGAAGCATTTTTGGACGAAGTTTTGCGTCAACAACGTGCATTAAGAAATACCTACAGCGATCCTAACCCCCTACAAAATGAGTAAAAATTGGCGTTAGTGCCGAGTAACTAAGCAGACTGCACAATCTATCACCATTCAGTGCGTTTTTACAAGAAAAGTATTTGACATATTTTTTCTAACCTATATTATACGCCCCACAAGACGGAGAGGTGGCCGAGTGGCCGAAGGCGCTCCCCTGCTAAGGGAGTATAGGGTTTGTAGCCCTATCGAGGGTTCGAATCCCTCCCTCTCCGCCATTTTTAATGGTTGTCTTGTACGGACGCATAGCTCAGCTGGATAGAGTACCTGGCTACGAACCAGGCGGTCGGAGGTTCGAATCCTCCTGCGTCCGCCACTT